>NZ_CFDJES010000038.1:0-5291 GCF_983723665.1 Cobetia sp.
GCCTTTCGACCAAGGTCGGTGCGACGAATGGGTATCTTGCGAGCCATCGGGCGGCAGTCTAATTTCACCATACAGAATAAAGTTCCGCCTTACAGAATTGTAAGGTTGCTGTCAGGTTCGCGGCTGCAGGGCGAGTTTCTCGCTCAGCCGCTGCCAGCACCTGACTCACGACATGTGCCGCTACCACAATCCAATAACACCAGAGGTCGCCATGACACGTCATATGACACTCAAACTCCTGACAGCCGCGGTGGTCACCGCCATGTCCGCCCAGGCCTTCGCCTTCGAACCGAAAGGCAAGGTTGACTGCATCGCGCCGGCTGACCCGGGCGGCGGCTGGGACTTCACCTGCCGCAGCGTCGGCAAGATCCTGTCTGAGCTCGATTTCGTGCCGGGCAACGTGCAGACCATCAACATGGCCGGTGCCGGTGGCGGCGTCGCCTTCGCGCATACCGTCTCCAAGCGTGCCGGTGACGAGCAGCTGCTGGTGGCCGCCTCCACCGCGACCACCACCCGCCTGGCACAGGGCCAGTTCCCGGGCATGAATCAGGACCAGGTCGAGTGGATCGGCGCACTGGGCGCGGACTACGGCGCCATCGCCGTCTCCAAGGATTCGCCGTACAACACCCTGAGCGAGGTAATGGACGCGCTGAAGAAAGACCCAAAATCCGTCAAGTTCGCCGGCGGCAGTGCCGCAGGTGGCTGGGATCACCTCAAGGTGCTGATCGCTGCCCAGGCAGCCGATGTCGAGAACCTGCCCAAGGTCTCCTACCTGTCCTACAACAACGGCGGCGAAGCCATCACCCAGGTCGTCGGCGGCCACGTGCAGGCCTTCACCGGTGATATCTCCGAGATTCAGGGCTTCATGGAATCCGGCGACCTGAAAGTGCTGGCCGTGCTCTCCGAAGAGCGCCTGCCGGGCAAGCTGGCTGAGGTGCCGACTGCTCGCGAACAGGGCATCGATGCCGTCGCCCCCAACTGGCGCGGCTTCTACATCCCGGCCGGTGTCAGCGACGATGCCGAGCAGTACTGGACCACCACGCTGGACAGCGTCTATGAAAGCGAAGAATGGAAAGACGTGATGACCAAGAGCGGCCTGATGCCGTTCCACAAATCGGGTGCCGAGTTTGATGCCTTCGTGAAGGCACAGATCCAGGACATCCAGACCCTTTCCAAGGACATTGGGCTGATTCGCTGATGAATGACCGCATCTTTGGTCTGCTGATGCTCACCCTGGCCGTCGCGTACGGCTGGGGTGCCCAGCAGTTCCCGGAACCCTTCGGCGGGGCCGAGTCCATCGGGCCCGAAACCTTCCCCACGGTGCTCTCGATCGTGCTGGCGCTGAGCAGCCTGTATCTGATCGTGCGCCCCGACCCGGACCAGCAATGGCCGTGGAGCCGCACCGGCGCCGAGATGGTGCTGGCCATCGTCATCCTGTGCCTGTACACCGCACTGCTTGAGCCACTGGGCTTCATCGTCACGACCACCGCTGCGGTCGGCACCCTGTGCTGGCGCATGGGCTCCAAGCCGGTTCGCGCTTACGTGACAGGCCTGCTCGGCGGCATCGTCGTCTTCGCCCTGTTCAACTTCGTGCTTGAGCTACCACTGCCGCTGGGCATCCTGGAGGTGGCGTAATGGAAAGTCTTGGCTTCTTGATGCAGGGCTTCGGCATCGCCCTGCAGCCAGAGAATCTGATGTTCGCCGTGCTGGGGGCCTTCCTGGGCACCCTGATCGGCGCACTGCCGGGCCTGGGCCCGGCCAACGGTGTGGCCATCCTGATTCCGCTGGCCTTCACCCTGGGCCTGAGCCCGGAAACCTCGCTGATCCTGCTGACCTCGGTCTACGCCGGTGCCATGTACGGCGGGCGCATCTCCTCGATCCTGCTCAACATCCCGGGCGATGAGCCGGCTATGATGACCTGCCTCGATGGCTATCCGATGGCCCAGAAAGGCAAGGCCGCCGAAGCGATGGCCATCTCGGCGATCGCCTCCTTCATCGGCAGCCTGATCGCCACCATCGGCCTGATCGTGATGGCGCCGTGGCTGGCCAGCTTCGCGCTGACCTTCGGCCCGGCGGAATACTTCGCGCTGTTCGTGCTGGCCTTCGCCACCCTGGGCGGCATCACCGGCAAGAATCCGGTCAAGACGCTGATGGCCGCCGCCATCGGCCTGATGATCGCCACCGTCGGCATCGATGGCTCCACCGGCACCCAGCGCTACACCTTCGATGTGCTGGAGCTGTTCGAGGGCATCGACTTCATCATCGCCATCGTCGGTCTGTTCGCCATCTCGGAGCTGCTGTTCTTCATCGAACAGCACGCCGGTGAAGGCAAGCCGATGATCGCCATGAACAAGATGACCCTGAAGCTGAAGGACATCGTCGCGATTCTGCCGACCTCCTTCCGCGGCGGTGTGCTGGGCTTCATTTCCGGCGTGTTGCCGGGCGCCGGTGCGTCGCTGGGCAGCTTCATCAGCTACACGCTGGAGAAGAAGATCCTCGGCAAGAAAGGCAACTTCGGTGAAGGTGATCCGCGCGGCGTGGCCGCCCCGGAAGCCGGCAACAACGGTGCCGCCTCTGGTGCCCTGGTGCCGATGCTGACGCTGGGCGTGCCGGGTTCCGGTACCACCGCGGTGCTGCTGGCGATGCTGATCTCGCTCAACATCACCCCGGGCCCGCTGATGTTCACCCAGCACGGCGACATCGTGTGGGGCGTGATCGCGGCGCTGCTGATCGGTAACGTCATCCTGCTGCTGATGAACATCCCGATGGTCGGCATCTTCGTCAAGCTGCTGTCCGTGCCGCCCAAGTACCTGCTGCCAGTGGTGACCATGGTCGCCTTCGTTGGCATCTACTCCATCAGCCACTCGACCTTCGACCTGTACTTCATGGTCGCCTTCGGGGTCGCCGGCTACTTCCTGCGCAAGCTGGATATCCCGCTGGTGCCGGTCATTCTCGGCATGCTGCTGGGGCCGGAGATGGAGAAGAACCTGCGTCACGCCATGCAGCTGTCTGACGGCGACTGGACCATCCTGATCGGTAGCCCGCTGGCCGTGACCCTGTGGTGCATCGCCATCGCCGGTCTGCTGCTGCCGGTGATCGTCGGCCCCATCCTGCGTCGCCGCATGAGCGCCGCCAAGGCCGCCACCGACGCCTGATCCAGGCAAGGGTCCGCGCCTCTCATGAGGTGACACGCCCTGAATGACAGCGCTCTGAAATGACATCGCCCCCGCCGGTCTTGCCGGCGGGGGCGATGTCATTTCAGCACTTCCCATAACGTGTCACTGGCAAGTCGCGTATCAGTCGCCCTGCTGCCACTGGGCGAGCAGGCGGTGGGCCTGGGCAGGCGTCAGGCGCGCCGTCGGGCCACTGAGCACGATGACTTCCGCCGGTGCCAGCCCCTCGTCGTGATGCTGGGCGACGCTGACCGCCAACGCCGCCACCGACAGGCCGGCGGCTTCGCCGGTCTCGATCTCGCCACTGTCGACACACTGCTGCAGCAAGGCGGACAGCGCCTCATCGACCAGCTCGCCCTCCTCCAGCTGATGACGCAGCGGCCACTGGCTGACATGCGCGTACTGGCACATCGCCTGACGCGGGCGTGTCACGCCCGCCACCGGGCGCGCCTCGGCCAGCGGGCCATGCTCGACCAGCATCAGGCTGGCCGTCTCGCCACTGGCGGCATTCAGCGCCGCCAACCAGCCGCGCAGCTGAGCCTCGCGGGCCGGCAACGCCGGTGCCAGCTGAGCAAAACGCCCCAGCGCCGCGCCGATGGAGTAGATGCCATGGCTGTCACGCGCCACATAGCCGAAGTGCTCAAGCGAGCCCATCAGCCGCAGAATCGTGCTCTTGTAGAAACCACTGGCCTGCGCCAGCTCGTTGAGCGTCAGGCGAGGGGTCGCGGGGGTAAAGGCTTCCAGCAGCGTCAAGGCACGCTCGACCGCTTCCACACGTTGATTGGCCATGCGGCGGGACTCCCACGGCAGGTGAAGAACGAGGCTGACAGGCAACGTGTGCCATGCCGTCTCAATGGACTTGAATCATGCCATAACGTTCTGACAGACAGAACATGACGCGCCTGCCGCACTGACGATACTGGCCGTGCAGCGTGATAGAATGGTGAGCTACCACACTATTTCCGGTTACGCCCGCACAAGGTTCGCTCATGTCCATCTTCATCATCACCTTCGTGGTCTGCCTGATCGTCACCGTCGGCACCGTGGCCATGCTGATGATGTCGCGTACGCCGCGCTTTCGTACCGACTACAGCGATATCGCCCGCGTGCTGGACCAGGCGATCAGCGGCGAGATCAACGAGAACGAGTGGCACAGCGTGATCGGCTACCCGATTCGCCATGATGAGTATCTGGAGAGTCTACGGCGCCGCTGCCAGGGCATCTTCGACAACCACGCCCGGCCGTGGCAGCTGGCCCAGGGCGGTGCGCTGTTCTCGCGCGCCGGCCGTGAAGAGCTCAACGTGCTGCTGGGCCATCTGCGTGCCCGCACCGGTGTCGCGGAGACTCGCGCCTGATGGCCGCCAGCGAGATGCGCCTGATCCCGCTCTCCAACCTGCGCGAGCACCACGATCACAGCTACCACCAGCTGGTGATCGGCCTCGATGGTCTGGCCGAGTTCGAGATCGAGGGCCAGGGCGGCGAGATTCGCCCGCTGACCGGCTGCATCGTGCCGGCCGATCATGTCCATTACTACGCGGGCATCGGCGAGAATCGCCAGCTGATTCTCGACCTGCCCGATGATGCGCCCTACCTGACCGGCCATCATCGCGAGCTCAAGCGTCTCTTCGAGCGCCCACGCTTCTTCACGCTGGACACCCGCCTGCGTGGCTATCTCGAATTCATGCTCGCGGAAGTCAACGACTACCAGCAGGCGCCGGGCGACCTGCTCGCCGCCACCTTCCTCGCCTGCCTGAACACGCGCATCGAAGAGCCGATGAGCGCGCTGAGCACCAGTGGTCGTCAGCTGGATCTGGTCGCGCTCAACCGCTTCATCGACGCCAATCTCGGCCAGCGCCTCAGCGTGGCGGATCTTGCTCGCCAGTCGCATCTCTCCGAGCAGCATTTCAGCGAGCGCTTCCGCGTCCTGACCGGCCTCTCGCCCTATCAGTATCTGCTGCGCCGTCGGCTGGAAGAGGCACGCCAGCTGCTGGGCACCAGCGAGCTTTCCCTGTCCCAGATCGCGGATCGCTGCGGCTTTGCCAACCAGAGCGCCCTGTCCCACGCCTTCCGCAAGCATCTCGGCTTCCCGCCTTCGGCACTGCGCAAGTCCTGATCGAG
>NZ_CFDJES010000038.1:5391-12298 GCF_983723665.1 Cobetia sp.
GCACAGCCTTCGACAAAGGTCGGAGAAGCGTGTCACTTTTCTGACATGCCCGTGAATTTGACATGCGCAGCCGAGAAATTGGAAAGACCCGCCCCCCTGCGCCACCCTACATTCTCAGTCATACATCCAGACGTGCCGCTGTCGCGCTTTCTGATGCGTTCTGCATCACTCCCGGCGCTGTGACTCGGCAATCCCATTCGGCGCTTCGACGCCCAGCAGCAAGGGGTTCGCACCATGACCACCTCCACTCCCTCCGATCAGTCCAGTGCAGTGAATGCCGCGATCGCCTCGGCCACGTCCACAGCCACGTCCCCGCAGTCCTCGACAAACGACAAGCAAGGGGTTCTCAAGGGCAATGTGCTCAAGGACAACATCCTGCGCAGTGACCAGATGCTGGCCGCCAGCACCTGGCAGCAGTCTCCGGAGGCGCTGTTCGCGCGCTTAAGCGACCACTACCTGGTCGATGAAAGCGCCTACGTCAGCGAGCTGGTCGGGCTGCTGAACGCCGAAGACAAGGATGCCAAGCGCATCGGCGACAAGACGGCCGAGCTGGTCCGCGAGATCCGCACCATGGACACCGCCGTCGATTCCATCGACGAGCTGCTGCAGCAGTACAGCCTCGACACCCAGGAAGGCGTGCTGCTGATGTGCCTGGCCGAGGCGCTGCTGCGCATTCCGGACAAGGAAACCGCCGATGCGCTGATCGAGGACAAGCTCGGCGTGGCCGACTGGAAGTCCCACCTGGGCCAGAGCGAGTCCTGGTTCGTCAACGCCTCCACCTGGGGCCTTCTGATGACCGGCAACGTCATCAAGATGGATCTGCCCAAGGGCGACGGCAAGCCGGCCACCTTCATCAACCGCATGGTCAATCGTCTCGGCGAGCCGGTCATCCGCCGCGCCATGTACCAGGCGATGAAGGTGATGGGCAAGCAGTTCGTGCTGGGCCGCGACATCAAGGAAGCGCTCAAGCGCTCCCAGCCGCTGTTCGACAAGGGCTACACCTATTCCTACGACATGCTGGGCGAAGCGGCCTGTACCCGCGACGACGCCAAGGGCTACTTCGACGACTACGCGCGTGCCATCCGCACCGTCGGCGAAACCTCGCGCAAGCTGAAGGAAGGCACCCCGTCGCCGTCCGTCTCCATCAAGCTGTCCGCTCTGCATCCGCGCTATGAATTCGGCCGTCGTGAGCAGGTGCTGGAAGAGCTGGTGGCAAGCGTGCGTGAACTGGCCGGCATCGCCCGCGAGCTGAACGTCGCCATCACCATCGATGCCGAGGAAGTCGATCGCCTCGAGATCTCGCTGGAGGTGTTCCGCGCCGTCTACGAGAGCGACACCTGCCGTGGCTGGGGCAAGTTCGGCCTCGTCGTGCAGGCCTACTCGACGCGTGCCCTGCCGACCCTGCAGTACCTGAACCGCATCGCCGACCTGCAAGGCGACGAGATCCCGCTGCGTCTGGTCAAGGGCGCCTACTGGGACAGCGAGATCAAGGAATCCCAGGAGCTGGGTGTCGAAGGCTATCCGGTGTTCACCCGCAAGGCCTCCACCGACGTCAGCTACCTGGTCTGCGTGCGCTTCCTGCTGTCCGAGAACACTCGCGGACGCATCTACCCGCAGTTCGCCACCCACAATGCCCACACCATCAGCACCATCCTGGATGTGGCCAACGCCGGCGAGACACGTCAGTTCGAATTCCAGCGTCTGCACGGCATGGGCGAAGCCCTGTATGAAGCCGCGCTCAAGCGCGCCCCCAAGGGAACCTGGTGCCGTATCTATGCGCCGGTCGGCGCGCACAAGGACCTGCTCCCGTACCTGGTGCGTCGTCTGCTGGAGAACGGGGCCAACTCCTCGTTCGTTCACCAGCTGGTCGACCCGCGCGTGCCGGTCGAGAGCCTGTGCACCCACCCGGTGGTCACGCTCAATCAGTACAAGACCTACCACAACCCACGCATCGCGCTGCCGCCGAACATCTATGGCGCAGACCGCCTGAATTCACGGGGCATCAATCTGAACATCAATAGCCAGTACCAGCCGCTGATCGACGAGATGGCCACGCACATGGACACCACCTACGACGTGCGTCCGCAGCTGGCCTTCGATGTCGAGGTCAATGCCGAGCGTCGTCAGGCCGTCACCTGCCCGTTCGACCGTCGTGACACCCTGGGCCACGTGCAGTGGACCAGCGCCGAGGAAGCTTCCAAGGCCATCGACGCTGCCTGGGCTGCCTTCCCGCGCTGGGAGCAGACGCCGGTCGAGGAACGCGCCGCGATTCTCGAGCGCTTCGGTGACCTGATGGAAACCCACACCGCCGAGCTGATGACCCTGTGCTCCCGCGAGGGTGGCAAGCTGCTGACCGACGGCATCGCCGAGATCCGTGAAGCGGTCGACTTCTGCCGTTACTACGCCAACCGTGCGCGTGCCGACTTCGCCGAGCCGACCGAGCTGCAGGGCCCGACCGGCGAGCACAACCAGATCATGCTCGGCGGCAAGGGCGTATTCGCCTGCATCAGCCCGTGGAACTTCCCGGTCGCGATCTTCTGCGGCCAGATGGTCGCCGCCGCCGTCACCGGCAACACCGTGGTCGCAAAGCCCGCCGAGCAGACCTCGCTGGTCGCTCACCGCGTGGTCGAACTGCTGCGCGAAGCCGGCATGCCGCACGATGTCGTCCAGCTGCTGCCGGGCGATGGCCCGACCGTGGGTAGCGTGCTGTCCAGCGACCCGCGCATCACTGGCGTGTGCTTCACCGGCTCCACCCAGACCGCACAGATCATCAACCGCTCGCTGGCCGCGCGTGAGAACGCTCCGCTGCCGACGCTGATCGCCGAGACCGGTGGCCTCAACGCCATGATCGTCGACTCCACCGCCCTGCCGGAGCAGGTCGTCAATGACGTGATGCAGTCCGCCTTCCAGAGTGCCGGTCAGCGCTGTTCCGCCCTGCGTGTGCTCTACGTGCAGGAAGACGTCGCCGAGCGCGTCATCGGCCTGCTCAAGGGCGCGATGGACGAGCTGAAGATCGGCGACCCGCGTGACCTGGGCACCGACGTCGGCCCGGTCATCGACGAGGAAGCGCGTGCCGGTCTGCTCAAGCACATCGAGGAATATCGCAGCCAGGGCCGCGTGATCGCCGAAGCCGCCGTCGACAAGACCATCACCGAGCACGGCACCTTCGTCGCGCCGGTCGCCCTGCGCATCGATGGCATCGATAGCCTGGAAAGCGAGCAGTTCGGTCCGGTCCTGCACATCGCGACCTGGAAAGGCGGCGAAGTGGACAAGGTCATCGATACCATCAATGGCCTCGGCTACGGCCTGACCTTCGGTGTGCATTCGCGAAACGAAAGTTTTGCTAATGCCGTTGCACAGAAAATTCGTGTTGGTAATGTCTACGTCAACAGGAATATCATCGGTGCTGTGGTAGGTGTACAGCCGTTTGGTGGCCAGGGCTTCTCTGGTACTGGCCCGAAAGCCGGCGGCCCGCACTACCTGCACCGCTTCGCTACCGAGAAGACCCGTACCGTCAACACCACGGCTCTCGGCGGCAACGCGTCTCTTCTCGCCATGGGCGACGAATGACCGACGCTGCCTGCTCTCGCGGCAGCAGCAGAGGTCATGCCTGGCGGAAGACTGCATGCTGGACGTGCATGAGGTAGCCAGGTGACAGGGCATCAGGACGATGCCCAGTGGATGACGGCGAGCACGCCAGGCCGTCATCTGCCCCGGACACCGACAGGGACGCCCACGGACATGAATCGCCAGCGACTGGCCCCTCATGCTCGTGCCCTGCGGTGTCCGTTGCCGTTTCCCCTTTTGACTCGACGGCAATATGCGGGGACGGACGAACGTCAGAAGATTCGTTTATGCGCTAGTCTGAACGTACAAGATTGGCAGGAACTTGCGAGAGCCACCGCGACAAGGCCCTCGAAGGACGTTCGATGCATGACGCAGGACTCCCGGCGACGGTCTGACAGGAACCGTCACTGGCAGTG
The DNA here is from genome assembly GCF_983723665.1 of Cobetia sp. NCBI lineage: Bacteria > Pseudomonadati > Pseudomonadota > Gammaproteobacteria > Oceanospirillales > Halomonadaceae > Cobetia > Cobetia sp. The sequence continues at coordinate 9,375 of NZ_CFDJES010000038.1, forward strand.
AATCATCACGACGCTCGCCGTCCGACAACAATAAATGCAAAGGATTTACTCCACGATGGTCGATAACAGCCCCACCATACTCATCACGTTCGCTATCTATCTGGCGGTGATGCTCGGCATTGGCCTGCTGGCCTACAAGCGCACCTCCAACATGTCGGATTACATCCTGGGTGGCCGCTCATTGGGCCCCTGGACATCCGCCATTTCCGCCGGTGCATCTGACATGTCCGGCTGGCTGCTGCTGGGCCTGCCCGGCGCTGCCTACCTCAGCGGCCTGTCCGCTGCCTGGATCGGCATCGGTCTGCTGGCCGGTACCTGGCTCAACTGGCTGATCGTCGCCAAGCGCCTGCGTATCTACAGCTTCGTCGCCAGCGACTCGTTGACCCTGCCGGATTACTTCGAGAAGCGCTTCCGCGACAACTCCAAGATGTTGCGCGTCATCTCGGCCGTCTTCATCCTGCTGTTCTTCCTCTTCTACACCAGCTCCGGTCTGGTGGCAGGTGGCAAGCTGTTCGAGACCGTCTTCGGCCTCGACTACACCATCGCCGTGACCGTCGGTACCATCGCCATCGTGTCCTACACCTTCTTCGGCGGCTTCCTCGCCGTGTCGTGGACTGACCTCATCCAGGGTCTGATGATGGCTGTTGCCCTGATCGTGGTGCCCATCGTGGCACTCACCGACATGGGTGGCGTGGCAGAAGCGACCTCGCGCATCACCGCCGAGAACCCGCTGCTGCTGGAATGGTTCCGTGACGCCTCCACCGGCGAAGCGCTGACCCTGGTCGGCATCGTCTCCTCACTGGCGTGGGGCCTGGGCTACTTCGGTCAGCCGCATATCCTGGCGCGTTTCGCGGCCATCCGCAGCGAGAAGGACATCGGCGCGGCCCGCACCATCGCCGTCGTCTGGTCTGCGCTGGGTCTGTTCGCGGCCATCTGCATCGGCCTGCTGGGTCTCGTCTACGTGCCGAAGGACCTGGCCGACAGCGAGAAGATCTTCATGGTCATGGTGAACTTCATCTTCCACCCGGCGGTTGCCGGCGTGCTGCTGGCCGCCATCCTGGCTGCCGTGATGTCCACCGCTGACTCCCAGCTGCTGGTGTCGTCCTCTGCCCTGGCCGATGACTTCTACAAAGCGCTGTTCAAGAAGGATGCGACCCAGTCAGAGCTGGTGTGGGTCGGTCGCTTCGCGGTGGTCGGTATCGCCATCATCGCCTGGATCCTGGCGCTGGACCCGAACTCCAGCGTGCTGGGTCTGGTGTCCTACGCCTGGGCCGGCTTCGGTGCCGCCTTCGGTCCGGCTCTGATCATGTCGCTGTACTGGCGTCGCATGAACCGCTTCGGCGCGCTGGCCGGCATCATCGTCGGTGGCGTGACCGTGGTGGTCTGGAAGCAGCTTTCCGGTGGCATCTTCGATCTCTACGAGATCGTGCCGGGCGTCATCTTCGCCTACATCGCCATCTACGTGGTCAGCATCATGAGCGCAGCACCGGCTGATGAAATCACCACGGAATTCGACAAGGTCGAGAACCACGCCTGATCGAGGTGTGACAAGACACTGTTGAAGCCTGTACCTATTGCCGTTCATATCGGCAATACGACAACGCCGCCCCTCGGGGCGGCGTTGTCGTTCATGGCAACTTGTCCTCACTGACTCACGCTGTCATGGTCCCTCCCTCACATGAGCCCCCGCATGGCCTGGGCACATGAGTGACTCGCATGGCCTAATCACATTGGCGAGGCTTGCGGAAATCGATCACCCAGACTCCCTCTTGCAGCGACAGCGCTGGCGACGGCACTTGAGACTGCACTTGAGATTGAGCGGATGAAGGGGCTGAGGACTGCCCGGTAGGCTGGCTGGTGGGCTGATCGGAGGTCTGACTGACAGCATCGCCAGGCGCACAGGGCGACCGCGCTTGCAGGCGTGCCTTGAGCGCCTCATCGCGCAGCAAGGTCACCGCGCTGGCGCCCGCCAGCCGCAGCCGCACCACGGCCCAGTAGTTGTCGGGCGTGAAGGCGGCAACCAGATTCTGGCCTACGGCCGCCACCTGCTGGCGAGCGACCCGCGCCAGTGGCGCCACTGGCGCATCGCCCAGCACCAGTACCGGCAAGGCATCGCGCGGCTGGTAGCGCTCGGCGTCGCGGGGCGAGTCCAGCGGCAGGCCCTGCTCCCGCGCCTGGGCCACCAGAGTGCGCGCCAGCTGTGTCTCATGGCCCTGTTGGGCGGCCAGCGCATTGCTCCAGGCGGCGAAGATCACCCCATGGCGCACCAGCAACAGACAGGCGATGATCAACAGACACGGCTTCAACGGGCACTGCATCACACGCCGCCAGACAGGTGTCTTGCGCTGCGTATTGGCCGCTTCCGTCATGCTCGGCGTTGCGCTGGCGTCGGCACTCGCTCTCACGCTCTCTCTTGCTCTCACGCTCAGTGCCAGCATCAGGGCGCCACCCAGCAGCGGCCCCCAGGCGATCAGTGTGCGCGAATGAAATACCGGCTCGGCCAGCAACAGCATCGGCCCCCACAGGGCGGGAACCAGCAGCAGTGCCCACAGGGCCCAGCTCATGCGCTGCAGCGATAGCTGGCGCGCCGAGCGAGACCTGCCCTCGGGGGCGCCAGCGGCCTCGGCGTGACGTAAAGGCGCGCCGCGAGGCAGGAGTCGCAACAGCGCTGCCCCGGCCAGCAGCGCCAGACTGAGCAGCAACGTGACCTGCCCCAGCCCCTCACGCAGCGCGCCCAGCGCCACGCTCAGGTTGTGCTCGAGACCCGCCAGCAAGCCCTGAGGGTCGGCGAAGGCCAGCATCTGGCCATGCTGCTGACTGTACTCCCCCGCCACCAGCAGCCGCGTGATAGGCAGATAGAGCAGCAAGGCGACGGCGGCCAGCGCCCCACGCTGCAACAGCATCCGCCAGCGCGACCACAGTGA
>NZ_CFDJES010000038.1:12398-13969 GCF_983723665.1 Cobetia sp.
CTGGCCAGCGCCACGCTCATCGGCAGGCTGTCGAAGGCGTAACTGAAATTCTGCAGGGTGAAGGGCGTCAGCCAGATCAGCGCATTGCCCACTACGCAGCCCGCCAGCGAAAGCCCCGGCAGCCATCGCCACCAGGCCAGCGCCATGCCCGCCGCCAGTCCCCAGGCCGCCAGTTGCGGCAAGGGCGCGACATTGACCAGCACATCGCCAAAGCCCAGCAGACGCATGATGCCCTCGGCGGCCGGGCGCGCATTGAGCATCCAGCCGTAATAGCCATCCAGCGCACGACTCATGTCATCCAGATACAGCGCGCGCGTGGCAATCAGCGGCACAAGCCCGAGGCCGATCACCACAAGACTGGCAAGCAGAATGCGCCATGCCTGACGCCGTCTGGCATCAGCGGCATCACACGCTTGGGACAACGGCTGCGACCTTGTCATGCACTGGACTCCCGATCAGAACGATACCCAGGACGGATGACGTCGAGAGTACCTGACTCGGGGCGCGATGGAATGCCCCGACGAAAGCCCATGAAAAACGCCACCCGAGGGTGGCGTTGTCGACCTGCCTACGTGATGCGGAAGTTACTCGGCCGGCGTGCTGGCCTGATGGAAGTGCACATCGCGCTGCGGATAGGGAATGCTGATGCCGCGCTCATCGAAGGTCAGCTTGATGCGTTCGGTCATGTCCCACTTCAGCGCCCAGTAGTCGGAGGCCTGACACCACATGCGGAAGTTGAAGTTGACCGAGCTGTCGGCCAGTTCCGCCACGGCGATCAGGTAGGACGGCTCCTTCATGATGCGCTCATCACCGGCGACCAGCTCCTCGAGCACCGCCTTGACCTGACGGATGTCGTCGTCATAGCTGACACCGACGACCAGGTCCAGACGCCGCGTCGGCAGCGCCGAGTAGTTGGTGATGGTGTTGGACATGACGCTGGAGTTCGGCACGGTGACCTTGCGGTTGTCCGGCGTCACTAGGCGGGTCTGCAGCATGGTGATCTGATCGACGCTACCGGAGGTGCCGGCGGCTTCGACGTAATCGCCCTTCTTGAACGGACGCAGCGTGACCAGCAGGAAGCCGGAGGCCAGATTGGACAGCGAGCTCTGCAGCGCCAGACCGATCGCCAGACCCGCGGCACCCAGCGCGGCGATCATGGAGGTGGTATCGACACCGAGCTGATCCAGAGCGGTCAGCAGCACCATGACCACCAGGATGGCGTAGGCGATCTGGCCGACGAAACCGGCCGCCGCCTCGTCCATGCTCTTGCGGTGCAGCAGCGAGGTCGCCCACTGGGTCAGGCGCTTGGCGACCCACATGCCGAAGACCAGCACGGCCAGCGCCGACAGCAGGGTTCCGCCCCATTGCAGCCCTATCTCGAACAGCTGACTGGTATCCATGGGAATGGCATTCAAAAATTCCACGACAACTCCTTGAGCATCCCTTGCGTGGCAGTCAGCAGACCACCGGGTGCTTTATCGTTATAGGGCACGAGGCGCGCGCCGGGGACGCACTGACACTCGGCCGAACGGATCATTGGGTATTCACGCGCGCACAATTTACCTGACTAT
>NZ_CFDJES010000038.1:14069-18308 GCF_983723665.1 Cobetia sp.
ACCGGCCAGCGCGTGACGGTCTGCTCTCCGATCATGACTTCCACCGGCAGCGCGGCGGCCGAATCCGGGAAACGTGACAGCTCAAGCGCCACGACCACGGCCTGCGAGCCTGCCGGCGAGACCTCGGGCGCGACCCGCAGGCGCAAGGTGACCTCCGCCAGCCGCGCACTGACCGGCACGTCTGGCTGGGGCGAGTAGAAACCGGCCCACAGCACGCCGCAATTGCCCAGCGGCTCGCCCTTGCGGACGGGGTAGCGCTCACCGGGCGTCAGTACCGGCACCTCGCCCATCGGCCGGTAGCAGGTGGTGGCATGCTCGATGAAGTAGCGCCGATAGTGATCATCGACCCTGGGCGTGCGCGCCAGCCACAGCAGGGTGAGTTCGAAGGCCAGCACCACCACGGTGGCCAGCAGCCACCAGATCCGCTGGCTGCGCCGTGGCCGTGGCGCCCCATACAGCGCATCAGACAAGCCAGAAGACGGTGTCATACCAGTTCTCCACCAGCCAGAGATTAGCGAGCGCACCCAGCATGACCAGGCCCCAGGCCAGCGTGCGTGGCAGCCGAGCAAGCAGGTCATGCAGGGCCAGCACGAACACCGGCATGCCGATCATGTAGCGCGGAATGGCGTCCAGCCCGGTCGCCAGCGGTACGAACAGCGTGAAGCCCGCCAGCCCCATCTCCAGCCAGCGCCGCTGCACGCCCAGCCAGCCGATCAGACCGACACCGACCAGCGCCATGCTCGCCTGCCACGCCGGGCGCAGCGTCTCCGGCGCGCTCTGCCAGTAGCTCAGCCCTTCAATGAGGTTGGTGAGGGGATTGCCCATCTCACGGCCCCAGGAAATCTGCACATGGCTGAAGGCCAGCGCATCGCCCGTCCGGTGATAGAGCAGCGCCATGAACAGGAACAGCCCCAAGGGCCCCACCACGCCGATCAGCAGCCAATCGGGCCGCCGCCACAGCTCGGTGAAAGCCCGCAGGCGCAGGCGCGCCACAAGTTCGATTCCCATCGCGATGACCCAGAACACCCCGGTGGCGCGGGTCATCGACAACAGCAGCGTCCAGAGCATCACGCGGCCGGTGCGCTGACAGCGCCAGTCGATCAATGACGCCAGGCACAGCAGCCAGAACAGTGACTCGGAATAGAGCGCGCTGAAATAGAAGCTGTACGGCATGCTGGCCGCCAGCCACACGAACAGCAGCAACGGCGCACCGGGGCGCGTGATGGCCAGATAGCGACAGCCCAGCCCCAGCGCCACGGCCAGCAAGGCATTGCTCAGGAGCACGCCCATCAGTTCGGGGTCCAGCTGACCGCCCAGTGTCACCAGCCACAGCAGCGCCGGATAGAGTGGGAAGAAGGCCCAGTTGGCGGCGTCGCCATCGCTCATGCCGCGCGCCTCGACATCGTAGCCGCGCGTCATGATGCCCTTGAACCAGCTGCCGTCGAACTGCGCCATGGCGTGCAGATAGCTGTGATCGCCCCACAGCGCGATGGCGAGCCAGACGGCGCGCGTCACCAGCAGCGCCAGCAGGATATGCCCCCAGGGAATGCGCACGGCCTGCACCCGCGCGAGTGCCTCAAAAGGGGGCGGCGTCTCGGCCGCCAATGTCTTGAAGCGCTCCCCCAGCGTCGAGCGCGGCCCTGCGGTGACGCTGTCATTCATGCATGGTCTTCCTTGAAGGCCCACAGCCGTGAGGCCAGATAGGTCACGATCGGCACCGAGAGCGTGGCGATCGCGATGGCGACGAAGCCCGACAGATCGAGCCCCTGCATCAGCACTGCCAACAGGCCATTGTTGAGCGCAAAGCCGCCCGCCGCGACCAGTCCGAAGCGCCAGGCGCTGCCCTGGCGCTTGAAGGTCAGCCGCCGGTGGCCGACCAGCGAGACCTGAAAGGCCACGCAGAAGGCAATGATATTGGCGATGAACTCATTGAGCTGCGGCCACAGGAACAGCAGCAAGGCGGCGACGCCCAGGTGCACGCCCGTCGCGGCCAGCCCGACCAGCCCGAAGCGGGTCGCGGTGCCCGCCTCCTCCCTGGCGCGGGCAGTGACTGGCCTGTCAGACTCGCTGACGCCCTCACGATCAGCGCTCAAGTGATTCACCTCGCGCCGCATCGCGTGACGCGCCGCGCACGACTCGCGCAGTGCTCAGGCCGCTGTCGAGGCCCCTGTCCGGTGACACGCTGCCCGGCGGGCTGTCGTGCAGGCTGTCATGGTCGATAAGGTAAAGCGGACGCTGCTTGGTTTCCATGAACAGACGACCGAGGTATTCGCCCAGCACGCCGATCGAGATCAGCTGCATGCCGCCGAAGAACAGGATCGCGACCATCAGTGAGGCATAGCCCGGCGCATCGGCGCCGAACAGCACCGTCTTGCTGATGATCACCAGGATATAGAGGAAGGACAGGGCGGCGACGACACTGCCGATATAGGTCCAGACCCGCAGCGGCCAGGTCGAGAAGCTCACCACGCCATCAAGGGCGAAGTTCCACAGCTTCCAGTAGTTGAACTTGGTGGTGCCGGCCGTGCGCGACGGGCGCTGGTAGGTGACGCCCACCGAGCGATAGCCGGGCCACGAGAACAGGCCCTTCATGAAGCGGTTGCGCTCGGGCAGGCGCCGCAGCGCCTCGACGACGCGGCGGTCCAGCAGGCGGAAGTCGCCCGCATCGCGCGGTATCTCGGTGAAGGTCAGGCGGTTGAAGACGCGGTAGAACCAGCCTGCCGTCTTGCGTTTGGTGGCGGTGTCCTCATGACGCGCGGCGCGTACGCCATAGACCATGTCGTAGCCGGCCTGCCATTGGCTGATGAACTCGAGGATCACCTCCGGCGGGTCCTGCAGATCGACATCCATCGGCACGACGGCATCGCCACGCGCCTGCTCGATGCCGGCGGACATGGCCGCTTCCTTGCCGAAGTTGCGTGTCAGGCTCAGGTAGCGCACGCGGGCATCGCCGGCCGCCGCGGCCTCCAGACACGCCAGGGTGCCATCGGTTGAGCCATCATCGACGAACAGCACTTCAAGATGTGGCACCTGCGAGCCCAGGGTCTTCTCGATGGCCTCCAGAAAGAGACCGATGGTCTCCTCCTCGTTCATCACCGGCACCACCAATGACAAGACCCAGTCACCGGAAAGGCGGCGCGACATGTCGCGGGGAATATGCCCCGACGAGGACGAGGACTGCCGGCCAGACGTCTGGCCGCAGGATGCATCAGCTGAGGACCGCATGGTATTTCCTCCATCGAGAGCCCCGTCATTCATGCACGCCAGGGCATCATCATCTGACAAGGTGAGAGTGAAGAGGACACAGGTGCTGCACCAGCGGCTTACCAGACACTCTCCCGCTCTCGATCGGCGCCTCTCCTCCCTCCGCTCCATTACCTCTTGGGGCCGAGGGCGACGAATACAACGCAGCGTCAATGCGGATGGCGGCCAGCGCGAAAGGGCCTGCCAGCTGCAAGAATCCGTGAAAAGCCCCGCACAGCGCCAGACATCGGCAAGGGCCTGCAAGAGCCAGCAAGGGTTTACGATGGCCTGCGGGGCCGGCGAGGGCTTGCGAGAGTGGTCGGTGAGAGCGGTCTGCGCGGGTCAATGAGCGCGACACCACCTCGCTGCGTTATAGAGCCTGCGGCCTTCTCAAGTAAAGCCTGAATCACTCAAGGGCTCGCAAGCCATGCCCTTGAGCCATGCCTTTAGCCCTAAACAAACACGGCCGCTCCAGGGAGCGGCCGTGTTTGTTGATGTAATGAATAAAGCCTGCGCAATCGCGTTACTGGCTGGACGCGAGGGTCACCAGCGTGATGAGCAAAAGACACCAGCTCAGCGGCGCCCCCAGCAGCCAGGCGCGGGTCGCATGGCGCGGCACCAGGCCGACGCCATGCGTGAAGCCGGCGCCCAGCCCCCACAGCGCGACCAGCAACATCAGATAGCGCGGTCCTGTCTGCATCGAGGCTATCGCATCCGGCCCCAGCAGCATCCAGATGGCCACCATGGCAGACAGCAGCAGCGAGGCCAGATGGGCAGGTCGAGTTCGGCACCAGGCCGGTGGTCGTGAGGCGTACCAGGGTCGTGACATCGAGCTCTCCTTGATCGGAACGGTCAGCGGCGCAGAAGTAACGTTGGGGGCCGCCTCACTCAATCATCGTCAAAGGTGTGGGTCTGCTCAAGCCACAATGCATTGATGATGCCCGCGAAGCAGGCCAGCAACACACCGAGAATCCAGGCGAAATACCACATGGTGTC
>NZ_CFDJES010000038.1:18408-24234 GCF_983723665.1 Cobetia sp.
CCGCGAAGCAGGCCAGCAACACACCGAGAATCCAGGCGAAATACCACATGGTGTCATCTCCTGGCGAGGGCAGTGCCCTCGCCTGTTTGGCAAATGGAAGCAATTGGCTCAGCTAGCTAACTAATTCAATTCAGGTCAGGTCAGCTCAATACAGGCTGTGGCCGTCCTGCTCGATATGCGCGACGGTGACACGACGCCACATCTTCACGTAGCACCAGGTGGTGTAGAGGATGATGGTCGGCACCATCACCAGCCCCGCCACGGTGACGATGGAGAGCGTCAGCTCGCTGGAAACGGAATCCCACAGCGTCAGACTGGCCTCGCTCATGCGCGAGGACGGCACGATGAACGGGAACATGCTGATGCCCGCGGTGGCGACCACGCCCCCTACCCCGACGGAGCTTGCCGTGAAGGCCGCGCCGCCCTTGCGCCGGGCCGACAGCACCATCGCGGCCAGCACACCGACCACCGCGCTGAGCGGTGCCAGCAGCGTCAACGGCTCACGCGCGTAGACATCCAGCCAGCTGCCCGGCCCGACCTGCTTGTCGAGCAGCTTCAGGGCCGAGGCGGTATCGCCCATCTGATCGATGCTGTAGCCCATGCCGGACAGCCACACCCACAGGCCGCCCAGCGCGAAAAGCCCCAGCGTCAAAAGGCCCAGCGGCTGCACCAGACGCGCGCTGCGTGCGGCGACGGCCTCATCGGCACGCGCCACCAGCCAGGTGCCGCCATGCAGCATCACCATCACCACCGACAGCGCGGCGCACAGCAAGGCGAAGGGGTTGAACAGGCCCAGGTAGCTGCCGGCGTAGCTGGCACGCATGAACTGATCGACTTCCAGCGGCACGCCCTGCAGCAGGTTGCCGAAGATCAGCCCGAAGAAGGCGGTGGGGATCAGGCTGCCGGCGACGATGCCGCGGTCCCACCAGCCACGCCACTGGGTGTTCTCGAGCTTGGAGCGGTAGTCAAAGCCCAGCGGACGGAAGAACAGCGAGAACAGGATGGTCAGCATCGCGAAATAGAAGCTTGAGAACACGGCGCCGTAGACCACCGGCCACACCGCGAACACCGCACCGATGGCGGTGACCAGCCATACCTGATTGCCGTCCCAGTGCGGCGCCAGGGTATTGATCACCACGCGGCGCTCGCTGTCATTGCGGCTGACCAGCGGCATCAGCATCGCCGCGCCCATGTCCATGCCATCGGTGATGACGAAGCCGATCAGCAGCAGCCCTACCGCCACCCACCAGAACAGCTTGAGGATCTCGTAATCCCACATGATCCGTTACTCCTTGAATGACAGCGAAGGATTGAGTGACATGCCGTCATCTTCGGACATGGCGCCATGGCGGATGCCGCCGCGCTCGAAGTGATAGCGACCGGTGTGCAGGGAAGACGGCCCCTTGCGCGCGAAGTGGAACATCAGCCACATCTCGATCACGAAGAACAGGCTGTAGAAGGCCAGGAAGCCACCGATGGACCACCACAGGTCGGACTCATCCAGACTCGAGGCCGCCATGAAGGTCGGCAGAATCTCCCCCACCGCCCACGGCTGACGCCCGAATTCGGCCACGAACCAGCCGGTTTCCACGGCGATGAACGGCAGCGGGATCGACAGCAGGCAGATCCACAGGAAGGGACGCACGTCGAAGCGCTGCTTGGCGGTCATCCACACCGCCGCGATGAAGATCACCAGCATCGCCATGCCGCAGGCGACCATGATGCGGAACGAGAAGAACATCGGCGCGACCGGCGGAATCGAGTCGGCGGCGGCCTTGTCGATCATCTCCGGCGTGGCATCGGAGGGCGTCTCGACGTAGCGCTTGAGCAGCATGCCGTAGCCGAGATCATCCTTGACCGCATCGAAGGCCTTGCGGGTCTCGATGTCGTCCTGGCCATCACGCAGCTGCTGGAGCAGGTCATAGGCCTGCATGCCATTGAGGATGCGTCCGCGGTGCTCCTCGGTCAGCTCCTTGATGCCGGGAATCTCGGTATCCAGCGAGCGCGTGCCGATCAGGCCCATCACATAGGGAATGTGGATGCCGTAATCGGTGTGCTGGGTCTCCTCGTTGGGCAGACCGATCAGCGTGAAGGACGCCGGTGCCGGCTCGGTTTCCCACATCGCCTCGATGGCGGCCAGCTTGGCCTTCTGGACATCCCCGACTTCATAACCGGACTCATCGCCCAGCACGATCACCGAGGCCACCGAGAACAGGCCGAAGGCGGCGGCGATGGCGAAGCTGCGCTTGGCAAAGCCCAGGTCACGCCCCTTGAGCAGGTAGAAGGCGCTGATGCCGAGCACGAACATGGCGCCGGTCACATAGCCTGCCGACACGGTATGCACGAACTTGGCCTGGGCGACCGGGTTGAAGATGACATCCGCGAAGCTGGTCAGCTCCATGCGCATGGTCTCGAAATTGAAGGCCGCACCGACCGGATTCTGCATCCAGCCGTTGGCGATCAGGATCCACAGCGCCGAGAAGTTGGAGCCGAAGGCCACAAGCCAGGTCACCATCAGGTGCTGACGCTTGGTCAGGCGGTCCCAGCCGAAGAAGAACAGGCCGACGAAGGTGGACTCCAGGAAGAAGGCCACCAGGCCCTCGATGGCCAGCGGCGCACCGAAGATGTCGCCGACGTAATGCGAGTAGTAGGCCCAGTTGGTGCCGAACTGGAATTCCATCGTCAGGCCAGTGGCCACGCCGAGGGCGAAGTTGATGCCGAACAGCTTGCCCCAGAATTTGGTCATGTCCTGGTAGACCTGCTTGCCGGTCATGACATACAGGGATTCCATGATGGCCAGCAGGAAGGCCATGCCGATGGTCAATGGTACGAACAGGAAGTGGTAGAGCGCGGTCATGCCGAACTGGAACCGCGACAGCTCCACGACGGTATCGGAGATCATGTCTTAACCCCTTTGCGATAAGGCGGACGGTCAGGCTGCCGTCCCTGCATGCGCTTGCCACCGACGTCGGGCGGACGCATCAGGCCGACTCTCGCCGGCAAGCACACAGGCAATGGCACCGTGGCACCAAGACCTTGGTCGACATTGTCTACCCTCCCGCGCCAGTCTCCAGATGTCAGGTTGTCGCACTTATCGGGCGAATGTCGCACCCGCCACCTCCGCCAAGTGCCTGTCGTCACTGGACAACTCCGCTGCAAACCGCATGGATGCTGGAGCGACGGGCCTCGCTGGCCTGGCGCCATCTCAACGCTGACTCTGCGCACCCCTGCGCGCGCTGCGACCATCGACCACACTGCGACGTTGCACCACGCTGCGACCGACTGGCGCACCCCAGCGCCGCCAGTCGCCGCGCAGAAAGCCATCACGGCCCCGCGCCATTGACGCGCTGGGAAGGAGAGTTTTGTGCCGCAGGCCTGTCACTTCCCCAGCAGGCTAACTATCATGGCCAGTCATCGCAGCGCTCACCGACAAGGATTGCCAGTGAACGCTTACCGCCTATCACCCGAGACCGTGATTCCTACCTGACATGACGCATCGCTCCCCCATTCATCCCTCTGCTGGTCACACCGCCACCACCAGCCCCAGCGCCACGGCGCCGCGCGGCCACGGCGATTACTGTGAAGCCGGCCTCGCCCGCCTGCTGGAACAGCACGACCTCAATAGCTTCGATGCCCTGTGGCAAGTGGCAGCCCACGACGTCGACGCGCCGAATCGTGAACGCGGCGGCGTCTCGACGGTCTCACTGCTGACGCTCGAGGATGAGGACGGCAACAGCCATCGCCTCTATCTCAAGCGCCAGACCAACCACCTGGGCCGCAGCCTGGCGCGCCCGCTGGGCGAACCGACCTTCTCTCGCGAATGGCGTGCCATCCGTCACTATCACGCGCTGGGAATACCGGCAGTGGACGCCGGCTGGTACGGCGAGCGGCGTGCTGGCCGGGAATGGCGCGCCATCCTGATCACCTTCGATCTCGCCGGGCGCGATGATCTGGACCACTGGCATGAACGCTGGGCGGAACTCGATGCCGGCATGCGCTCTCAGGTCATCACCGCCAGCGCCCGCCTCGTTCGCGAGATTCATCAGGCTGGCCTGATGCATGGCTGCCTGTTCCCCAAGCACCTCTTCCTGAGTCGCCCGCCGAGTGAGTCGCCGGACAGCACCTGGCAGATGGACGCCGTCATCATCGACCTCGAGAAGACGCGCCGCTTCGTGCTGCGCCGTCACGAGTGCCTGCGCGATCTCTACGTGCTGTGGCGCCGCCTGAAGGGCTGGCAGCACGATGAATGGCGACAATTTCTTGCCGTCTATCGCGATGCGGATGCGCAGAGCGCCGAGGTCAGTCAGTGGCTGAAAGAGCTGGAAGCACGCGCCGCACGCAAGCGGCGCTGAGTCTGCAGAGCCCGGTGACGATCTTTGGCGTAGTGAGTACTAACCTCGCGCACGGCATGCGACCAAGGTCTTGGTCACCTTGCGCGAGGATGAATGGGGATGTCGCTCGAATGCGTCAGCACAAGTCTCACTCGTGAGACATTAAACTTCCCTGAAATAATCGGTAACATCTGCTAACAGGACACCTAATAAGTTTTCAAACAACGTTCTAAAAAAATGCTTGCCAAACAGAACGCTGTTTTTTATAGTTTGCAGCGTCCCCTGATCGACGCAGCCACGCAGAGCACACGGCCCAAGCCGTAGGGTAGCGAGGCACTGCTGACAGGCAGCTCACGAAGCCAAGCTTCAAGGAGAACTACACATGAAAGCTATCAAGATCCTGACCGCTACTGTTATCGCCGGCACCATGGCAATGGGCGCACAATCCGCCATGGCATATGGCAAGGGTGACATCTTCCTGCGCGGTGGCGTTGCCAAGGTCGACGGCAAGAGCAACAACGGCAACGGTCTGATCGCCAAGGACGAGTCTGGCTTCGCCGGTTCCGTGGGCTACATGTTCCACGACAACCTGGCCATCGCCCTGCAGTCCACTGAAGAATTCAGCACTGACTGGGAAAACAGCGCCGGTGGTTTCGATCAGATGCCGATCAACCTGATGCTGCAGTACTACCCGCTGGGCGGTACTGAAGCCCGCGTCCAGCCGTACGCTGGTGTCGGCCTGAACTACACTCACTTCTCCGGTGAGTCTGCCGGTGGCCAGAGCATGGACATCGACGACAGCTACGGCGCCGCTGCCGAGCTGGGTGTGGACCTCAAGATCACCGAAGCCTGGGCCGTCAACGGCTTCGCTCGTTACGCCGACGTCAAGGCCGATACCAAGATCGCCGGTCAGGACGTGAACGACACCGAGCTGGACCCGGTCACTGTCGGTGCCGGTGTCACCTACCGCTTCTAAGTTCTTGCACGAGGCGTGAACATGCCTCCAGCGAGTACCTGGCAAGCCGTGTGATGCCACGTCAGGAAAACGTCAGCGATGGAGCTCGGCAACGCCGAGCCGTCCAGGCGCCAGATGGGCATCACACACAAACGCCGCAGACCTTCGGGTCTGCGGCGTTTTCGTTGTGGGCAGCCAACGGCCACATGGCCAATCTTCGTCGGCGCGGCGCAGAAATTGACCTGGATCAACCACGCCCCTGACCGAGCAAGAACGCCCGTAAACTCTTGCCCCAGATCAAATTTCTCGAAATTCGGCTACCTAGAATGAGGGCATTGTTTCCCGCCATCCTTCAGGAGCCATCATGTCCGACGTCGTCACTCGCTCAGCCTCCCTCCCCGCGCACCTGACTTCGCGCAGCCCGCGCTCTGCAGCACGCCCGTGGCAGCTTCTGGCGCTGGCAGGCCTCACCGGCCTCGCGACTCTCGGCGCCGCACCGGCCATGGCCGCCGACTCGCTGAATGCCAGCTCTCACAGCTC
>NZ_CFDJES010000039.1:0-7836 GCF_983723665.1 Cobetia sp.
CCCTCGACATCGATCAGCAGCGTGGTGCCGCAGGGCGCGGCCAGCATCAGCAATGCCATCACATTGGCCGCATTGGCGCGTCGCTCGCCATGGCTGACCATCACCGTCGCGCAATAGGGCGCACAGCAATTGACCAGCTTGGTGGCAGCGCGGGCGTGCAGCCCGCGGCGGTTGGTCAGCGTCAGCTCACGAGAGGCCATCGCGATGCTCCTGCTGATGCTCTTGCTGATCGCTTGCCTCACCCGCGTTGCTCAGCGCGGTATGAATGCCCAGCTCGCGGTGACGCAGGCGTACCTCAGGCAGGCGCTCGGCAAAGTAGCTCGCCAGCTGCTCGCACAGGTAGACGCTGCGATGCTGGCCGCCGGTGCAGCCCACGGACACCGTCAGGTAGCTGCGGTTGCTGTCCTGATAGGCGGGCAGCCAGCGTTCCAGCCAGCCGGCGATATCGTCATGCATCGCCTGGACGGTGGGGTAGCGCTGCAGGAATTCGGCCACGCTGTCGTCGCGACCGGTATCGCCGCGCAGATTGATGTCCCAGTACGGGTTGGGCAGGCAGCGGGCATCGAACACCATGTCGGCGTCGGTCGGCACGCCATGCTTGAAGCCGAAGGATTCAAAGGTCAGCGTCAGGTGGCGGGAGCTGTGCTGGGCGACTTGCTCGGTGATGCGCGAGCGCAGGTCATGCACGCTCAGGTTGGTCGAGTCGATGACCAGATCGGCCTTCTGGCGGATGGGAGCGAGCGTCTTCTGCTCGATCTCGATGGCCTCGGCCAAGGTGTGGTCGTTGTCGCGCGTCAGAGGGTGACGACGACGGGTCGCCGAGTAGCGTTCCAGCAGCACTCGCGAATCGGTGGTCAGGTAGACGACCTGCACGTCCATGCCGCTCTGGCGGACGTTGTCGAGCAATTCGGGGAAGCGGGTCAAGGCTTCCGGCAGATTGCGGGCATCGATGGAGACCGCGATGCGCCGGCGCGCCGGGCTGTCCTTTTCGAGCTGATCGACCAGTGGCGCCAGCAGCATGCCGGGCAGATTGTCGATGGCATAGTAGCCAATGTCTTCCAGCGCCTGGAGAGCGATGGATTTCCCGGAGCCGGAGCGGCCGCTGATGATCACGATCTTCATGAAGTGCTCTCCAAGGGCGAGGTCAACGTCGAAAGAATGCAGGGGTGGGGCAGAAGGCTGCCCGCTATCAGTGCGCTGTACGTCGGCCGATGGGAGGCCAGCAAGACGAAAGCCCGGACGATGTCCGGGCCTGTCATTCAGCGCGCCGGTAATTCGGCGATGGCTTGGGTCAATGCCTCAAAGAGTGCACGCTGGCTGTCTGCCTGGCGCAGGGCCGAGCGATTGGTCGGGGAATTGAGCAATTCCGCGACCTGCCCGAGCAGCGTCAGATGGGTCTCATCCGCTTCCTCAGGCACCAGCAGCACGAACAGCAGATCGATGGGTTCTCCGTCGATGGCATCGAAGTCGATGGGTTCACCGAGCTTCAGAAACGCAGCGATTGGCGTCTTGCAATGCGGGCTGCGTGCATGGGGCACGGCCACACCGTGGCCAATGCCGGTCGACCCCAGTCTCTCGCGCCCGATCAGGCGCGAGAAGACTTCCTGGCTATCCAGGCTGGGAATGTTCTGTGCGATGAAGGTGCTGAAGAATTCAAGCACCCGCTTCTTGCTCCCCCCGGGGACACCGTACAGCGTGCGCTCGGGGGGAAGGATCTGATCAAGTGTCATGGCTGAAGGTCAACGGGTCCCGGTGCCCTGAGAGCGAGCCTGGGACTTTTCCTTGTGTTTGACCAGCTGGCGATCCAGCTTGTCGGCGAGCGCGTCGATGGCAGCGTACATGTTGGGGTCTTCTGCCAGGGCGTGGAGGTCAGCGCCTGCCGCGTGCAAGGTGCAGGCAGCCTGCTGGCGCTCCTTCTCGATCGACAGTGTCACCTGAACATTGGTGATGTTGTCGTAATGCCGTTCGAGGCGAGCGAGCTTCTCGTTGACGTAATCGCGGAGAGGATCGGTAAGTTCCACATGATGCCCGGTGATATTCACTTGCATGGACACGCTCCTTTATCCAGCGGGTTGCCATTCAATTGTAACCCTTTTTGACTACGAGCAAACCCTGATCGGACGCTCTGCAACAGGCTTGACGGCCACCGTCTGGCGATGTTTTCGCACCCTTGCCAGTGGCGTCAGATGTCGTGAGCGTCTGTACCGACAATGCCCAAGCTTTGCGCAAAGATCAACGCTGCGCTGCATCGTGGCTCAGTGCTTGTCTTCAACTCAGTGAGGGGTATCGGAGTGGACTTCAAGGGCACGTCTGGTGGGTGGTGCGTGAAAGACGCGCAAGAAGGCGGGTTTTCGTCGCCAATCCCTGCATGTACGTCGCCTTTCAGGCGCTTCGATTGCGTGGAGCAAGCGGCGTTCCGGGAGGTTCTTCGGGTGTCATCCAGGTGCAATACGCGCAAAAGTGACTTTAAAAACATGCGATTGACGGTGAATGACACTACCGGAATGACGGATTTTCGCCATCATCCTGCGCGCCGTCATGGCTCATGACGGGCAATTGGCGAGCGGTTGTTGGGGTGACAGAGCGCGCGACAGGCGTACCGCTACCCGCGAAGTCAGAGGCTGATGAGCGGAAAATCCAGCGCTTGAGGTTGGAGACGGCTGCCATTGTGGAGGTGAGAGCAGGGCATGGCAGCCGCAGGTGACGCGTCAGGCCAGACGCTTGCGCTCGCTGGAGGAGGGGATGCCCATCGCTTCGCGATACTTGGCCACGGTACGGCGTGCGACCTCGATGCCATCGCTGGCGAGCAGATCGACCAGCCGTGAGTCGGAGAGAGGCTTGCGGGCCGGCTCTTCCGCGATCAGCTTGCGGATGCGGGCACGAATGGCGGTGCTTGAGTGGGCGTCGCCACTGCCGCTGCCACCGACCTGGCTCGAGAAGAAGAACTTGAGCTCGAAGACGCCGCGCGGGGTGTGGATGTACTTCTGGGTCGTGACCCGCGAGATGGTCGATTCGTGCATCTCGACCACTTCGGCGATGTTGGCCAGAATCAGCGGCTTCATGCCTTCCTCGCCTTGCTCGAGGAAGTCGATCTGGCGCGCCATGATCTCGCGGCCGACCTTGAGCAGGGTGTCATTGCGCGATGACAGGCTCTTCATCAGCCAGCGGGCTTCCTGCAGGTTGTCCTTGAGGAAGGTGTTGTCGGCGGACTTGTCGGCACGCTTGATCAGCGCGGCGTATTCCGGCTGGATGCGCAGCTTGGGCAGCGCTTCCGGATTGAGCTCGACCTGCCAGCCATGGCGGGTATGGCGCACCAGCAGATCAGGGATCACGTAATCGCTGGCGGGCTCGCCCCAGGCGGATGCCGGACGCGGGTCGAGCGCGCGCACCAGGCGGATGACGTGGTCCAGCTCGTCATCGTCAAGGCTCAGGCGGCGCTTGAGCAGCTTGCGGTCATCGTTGCCCAGTGCCTCGAGGAATTGACGTACCAGGCGGCGCGCCTGCGCCAGCAGCGGCAGATCATCCGGCAGCAGCGCCAGTTGCAGCAGCAGGCATTCGCGCAGGTCACGAGCGAAGACGCCGGTCGGGTCGAACTGCTGCAGACGCAGCAATACCTGCTCGAGTTCGGAGGCCTTGAGGCCGGGCAGGCCCTGGCCGCGCAGGCCATCGACCAGCTCGTCGAGTGACAGGCTCAGATAACCGGCACCGTCGACGGCATCGATCAGGCTCTCCGCCATCTGGCGTTCACGGCCATCGAGGTCGGTCATCGCCAGCTGCCAGCGCAGGTGGTCCTGCAGGCTCTCGACGCTGGTATTGCGATCGAAGTCCGGCCCTTCTTCACTCCCGCTGCCACTGCCGGAGCTGGTCAGGCTACCGGCGTGGTCCTGGTAGAGGTCCGACCAGTCACTGTCGAGGGGGTATTCCTCGGGAATCTCGCTCGAGGAGTCGGCAGTGGAGATCTCGCTCGAATCCTGTGTCTCGACGACATCCAGCGACTCGTAGTCCTCGTCGAGCTCCAACATGGGGTTGGACTCGAGGGCTTGCTGAATCTCCTGACGCAGGTCGAGCGTCGACAGCTGCAGCAGCTGGATCGCTTGCTGGAGCTGCGGCGTCATGGTCAGCGAGGTGCCGAGGCGGAGTTGCAGGGTGGGTTTCATGGAGTCAGTCAATTCACGGCAAAGGAACGTGCTTACTACGCTATACCGTGACTCGGGGCACTGACAAGTGGTTGTCGTGAATATTCAAGCAACTTGCATGCCATGTTTCCACCAAGGTGGTATGGACGTCATGCATGCGTCTGATGTCAGACATGAAAAAGCCGCTACGCGATAAAATCACGCAGCGGCTTTCGAAGCTTTCGCCTCGCGAGGACTCAGCGCAGCCGCTGACCCTAGAGCGTGAACTCGTGGCCCAGGTAGACGTCGCGCACCTGCTGGTTGGCCAGGATGGAGTCCGCATCACCGTGGGCGATGATCTGGCCATCGCCGACGATATAGGCGGTGTCACAGATATCGAGTGTCTCGCGCACGTTGTGGTCGGTGATCAGCACGCCGATGCCACGGTCGCGCAGTTGACGCACGATGCTCTTGATCTCGCCCACCGAGATGGGGTCGACGCCGGCAAAGGGCTCATCGAGCAGCACGAAATCCGGCTCGGTGGCCAGTGCACGGGCGATCTCGACCCGACGACGCTCACCGCCGGAGAGGCTCATACCGGTGCTGGCGCGGATGTGCGTGATGCTGAATTCCTCGAGCAACTCTTCAAGGCGTGCCTTGCGGCCATTGCGATCCAGGTCCTTGCGGGTCTCCAGAATCGCCATGATGTTGTCGGCCACCGACAGCTTGCGGAAGATCGACGCCTCCTGCGGCAGATAGCCGATGCCGGCGCGTGCACGCTGATGCATGGCGGCAGCGGAGAGGTCCTTGTCATCGATGGAGACGTTGCCGGCATCGGCGCGCACCAGCCCGACGATCATGTAGAACGAGGTCGTCTTGCCGGCGCCGTTGGGGCCCAGCAGGCCGACGATGTCGCCCTGGCGGATCTCCAGCGAGATGTCCTTGACCACCTTGCGGCCCTTGTAGGCCTTGGCCAGATGGCGAGCGCTCAGCGTACGCGGAGTAGCAGCAGTCATGACTCAGTTTTCCTTGCTGGCATTGGCGCCGCGCGGCGTCAGAGTCATGTGCACGCGACCGCCTTCGGTCTGCTGTGCCGTCTTGCTGTTGTTGGCGTTCACCTGGCGCTTGTCGAGGAAGTACTCCACGTAGCCGCCTTCGAAGGTGTCATCGCCTTTCTCGAGACGCGCATTGCCGACCAGCTCCACGCGGCGCTCCAGCGCATGGTAGCGGATGGTGTCGGCCCAGCCCTTGACCAGCTTCTCGTCGGGCGCGGGTTGCTGTTCCAGGTAGGCACGCTTGCCGGTGGCCTTGACCAGCGAGATCTCGCCGCTGCCGGCGCGGCTGATATCGACGCGGCTGGCATCGAGTTTCATGCTGCCCTGGCGCATTTCCACCTGGCCGGTGTAGGTGGCGGTACCGGCCTTGTCATCGAGCGACAGGGCGTCCGCGGCGATGTTGATCGGCTGGCTGGCATCGCTGTCCAGCGCCATGGCGGCCGGGGCGAAGGTGGACATGCCCAGTGCCAGGCAGAGCGCCATGACACCGCTGTTGAGGGTCTGGCGACAGGCCGTCAAGGGCTTGCGAGTCGTGGAAGTCATGGTGGCTCCTTGGCATGACGGGGTCGCCGCCCGAGCAATGATGCCATCGAGCGGCAGAGAAGAAGGTGGTGCGGCGCGGGTCATGGCGTGAAGGCCAGCCCGGCGGATTCATTCACCGCTGGCAGGCGCTGCCTCGAAGGTGCTGTTGACGCGCCCATCATCGGGGGTGGTGTTGTCGGTGCCCGAGTCGATGCGCTCGGCTTCCTTGCTGGCCTCGCTCTGGCCTGTGCCGGGTTGCAGGACGCTGCGAACACGGCCCTGCAGCACGGCGGAATCCCGGGAGAGGTCGGCGCTGAAGCTGTCGCTTTCGACATGCTGGCCATTCTGGGTGATCACGACCGGCACGTCACTCCAGGCGCGATTCTGATCACGGCTGTAGTGCAGGACATCGGTATCGAGGGTCCACCGGTCATCGGGCTGGCGCAGTCTGGCATTGCCCTCGAGGGTGAAGGTGTCGCCGCCGGCGCTCAACACGCCACTGTCTCCCGTGGCATACCAGCGGCGGTCTTCACTGTCGTTGGTGCGAATCTTCGGGGTCTGCGCCCGGGTCACGTCATCGCCTGGCGTGTGCTCGATATGCGGCGAGGTCATGGACTGGATCGCCACGCCGCGCGCATCGAAGCGTGTCATGTCTGCCCCGTCGAGATAGTAATCCGGCTCACTGCTGTCGACCTCGACATTGACGGTCGATTCCAGGCTGTTGCGCTGCTCGATCAGCGCCAGCACGCCACCGACGAGCAGCAACAGCAGCATCAGCCAGAGGCGCGGAGAAGGGCGGGACAGACGTAACATCAGGGGCGCGACTCCTGCAGGTAGGTATCCAGCACCGAGGCCCAGTGGCCCTGGGCCTTGAGCAGCAGATCACAGAGCTCGCGCACGGCGCCATCGCCGCCCTGGCGTGAGGTGACCCAGTTGGCCTCGCTCATCACGTAGGCCATGGCGTTGGGCACGCTGACGCCGAGACCGACACGACGAATGGCTTCGCGGTCCGGCAGGTCATCGCCGCAATAGGCGACTTCTTCCAGCTCGATCCCGTGCTCGCGGCACAGGTCGGTCAGCGCGACCAGCTTGTCTTCACGGCCCTGGATGACATCCTGAATGCCCAGTTCCTTGGCGCGACGCTCGACCATCGGCGAGCTGCGGCCGGTGATCAGCGCAACGCGAACGCCACTGCGCAGCACCAGCTTGAGGCCATGGCCATCCTGGACGTGGAAGGACTTGGTCTCGACGCCATTGGCATCGTAGTGCAGACGGTTGTCGGTGAGCACGCCGTCGACATCCAGAGCCAGCAGACGCACGCGGCGTGCGCGGTCGATGATGTCCTGCGGATATTCTTCGCTCAGGGAATTCGTGTCGCTCATGGTCTTTCTCCTCGCACTCCGTGCATGCTTGACGCTGTCCTGTGAACGGCGCTGATGGGCGTTGAGCGGTAGCGTCTTGCCGGGACGATCTGCCGTCG
This sequence comes from Cobetia sp., assembly GCF_983723665.1. Classification (NCBI taxonomy): domain Bacteria; kingdom Pseudomonadati; phylum Pseudomonadota; class Gammaproteobacteria; order Oceanospirillales; family Halomonadaceae; genus Cobetia; species Cobetia sp. The sequence continues at coordinate 7,173 of NZ_CFDJES010000039.1, forward strand.
AACAGAGACAGCGAACGCCCGCGGGAGTTCAGATCACGCCGCTGGCCAGCAGGCCGTGCATATGGATGGCTCCGATGGGGTGCTCATCCTCGTCACAGACTACCAGAACGCTGATGCGGTTTTCTTCCATGATGCGTACCGCTTCGGCGGCCAGCATGCTGGCGCGCACGGTCTTGCCGCCACGGGTCATGACATCATCGACCTTCAGCGCGCGCAGATCGCCATGCTGGTCGAGGGTGCGGCGCAGGTCACCATCGGTATAGACGCCGACCAGGTGGTCGTCATCATCGATCACGCAGGTGAAGCCCATGCCCTGACGCGTGATCTCGAGCAGCGCATCGCGCAGCGGGCTGCCGAGTGCCACGCGCGGCAGGGCGTCGCCATGATGCATCACGTCCTGGACCCGCAGCAGCAGGCGTCGACCCAGGCTGCCGCCCGGGTGGGAAAGGGCGAATTCCTCGGCAGTGAAGCCGCGGGCCTCCAGCAGTGCCACCGCCAGGGCATCGCCCATCACCAGCGCAGCGGTGGTCGAGGCGGTGGGTGCCAGATTCAGCGGGCAGGCTTCCTGGGCGACGCTGGTGTCCAGATGCGCCTCGGCGTCACGCGCCAGGGTCGAGCCGGGCTTGCCGGTCATCGAGACCAGCGGGGTGCCCATGCGCTTCAA
>NZ_CFDJES010000039.1:7936-16763 GCF_983723665.1 Cobetia sp.
AGCTGACAGGCGCGGTCGAAGTCGTCATCGAGATGGCTTTCGAGCGCGGCGATGGCCGCTTCCTCAATGGCGAAGGTGCGGCGGGCGCTGGCGCGAAAACCCGCCTGGCTGGCCGGAGTCTCATCGGCGGCGGACTGACTTGAAGCAGAAGTGCCAGGCGCGGTGGCGTGCGGGGTGCTGGAAGGCTCGGTCATGATCGAATTGTTGCCTGTGGTTGGCCAGGGCTCAAACCGCGCGGAAAGGGCGTGTCATCCCGCGCGGCGGCGTGGCAAACGATGATGAAGACGCTGCCGTCAGCGAGTCAGGCTGATGGCAAGCCAGGCCGTGTAGGCCAGATAGCAGGCGAGCAGGATAACACCTGGGCCGCGGCCGATGCGCCCACGGCGCTGCCAGATGAGCAGCGCAGCCAGCAGCAGCGTCAGCCCCAGCATCACCGGATAGTCACGGCTGATGGCGCTGCCATCCACCGGGCCCGGCGCCAGCAGGCCCGGCACGGGCAGCACGGCGAGGATGTTGAACAGGTTGGAACCGATGACGTTGCCGATGGCGATGTCGTGATGGCGCTTGAGGGCGCTGGCCACGCTGGCGGCCAGTTCCGGCAGGCTGGTGCCGATGGCGATCACGGTCAGGCCGATGATCAATTCCGGCACGCCGAGTGCCTGGGCGATGTCGGTCGCTCCCCACACCAGCGCACGCGAGCTGGCGATCAGCACCGCCAGCCCGACCAGCAGCCAGAAGATGGCGCGTCCGGTGCTCATCTCGGGCACGTCATCCTGGCTTTCCGCCTCGCTCGGCGAATCGACCTTGAACAGCCACACCAGCGTGAAGACCAGCAGGGCCAGCAGCAGGATGCCATCGAGACGCTCGAGCCCGCTGTTGGACAGCGCATAACCGCCCAGCGCCGTGGCCGCCAGCAGCAGCGGCAGCTCGCGGCGCACCAGCCCGAAATGCACCGGAATCGGGGCGATCAACGCCGTGACGCCGAGCACCAGGCCGATATTGGCGATGTTGGAGCCCAGCGCATTGCCGGTCGCGATATCCGGAGTGCCATCAAGAGAGGCCATGATGGAGACGACGATCTCGGGGGCAGAGGTGCCGACGGAGACGATCGTCATCCCGATCAGCAGCTTGCTCATCCCGGCGCGCCACGCAGTGGCCGCGGCTCCTTCGACGAAGCGATCAGCACTCCAGACAAGACCAATCAGGCCGATGACGACTGCAAGGATGGGATATAGCATCAGAACTCTCGGGGCAGGGGGCAGGGCGGTGGCGTATCGCCGGGAACCGCGCCATTAAACGCATCCCCCCAATCCTTTGCAAGACAGTGGCCATGTTCCCATTGTCGAGCGTGTTGCCGAGCGCTTTGTTGAGCGCGTCACCACCCGCGGCACGGCTCTGTTGCCTTGATGAGACTGGCGGCACAGGGGTGGGTTCGGATACGATGTTCGCTAACTAACTTGATCCTTGGATCCCATGACTCGGACATTCGACCTGTTCACGAGCCGACAGCGTGTGGCTCGTCACGGCGAAGGTCCCTCACAGCGGATGCTTCTATGACTGATTTGCCCGGTCAGACCGCAACCCGGACGGGTGCGGACGGCCAGGATGCGCAGGCTTCTTCACGCGGCGCGGCAGGCGAGATCAATCTCGATGACGCCCTGATTCGTGTCGAAGGCCTGCGGTTCACCCGTGGAGAACGCGAGATATTCTCCGGCATCGACCTCAAGATCCCGCGCGGCAAGATAACCGCCATCATGGGGCCTTCCGGTACCGGCAAGACGACACTGCTCAAGTTGATCGGCGGCCAGTTGACGCCCTCGGCAGGGCGCGTCGAGATCGCCGGCTTGCACGTGCATGGCCTGTCGCGGCGCGAGCTGTTTCGCATGCGCCGTCGCATGGGCATGCTGTTTCAGAGCGGTGCCCTGTTCTCCGATCTGAGCGTGTTCGAGAACGTCGCCTTCCCGCTGCGCGTCCACACCGATCTCCCCGATGCGATGATTCGTGACATCGTGCTGATCAAGCTCGAGTCCGTCGGGCTGCGCGGCGCGCGTGAATTGATGCCGGCCGAACTCTCCGGCGGCATGACGCGGCGTGTCGCACTGGCGCGAGCCATCGCGCTGGACCCGGACCTCATCATGTACGACGAGCCCTTTGCCGGGCAGGACCCCATCTCGATGGGCGTGCTGGTCAATCTGATCCGGCGCCTCAACGATGCGCTGGGCATGACGGCGCTGGTGGTCTCGCACGACATCAAGGAAACGCTGACCATCGCCGATTACGTCTATGTGATCGCCGATGGCAAGGTGATGGCGCAGGGCACCCCCGAGGCGCTGAACGCCGAATCGGACCCGCGTGTAGCCCAGTTCATCCACGGCAAGCCGGATGGCCCGGTGCCCTTCCATTATCCCGCCCCGGACTTCGCCGGCGACATTCTCGATGGTCGCGAATCGGCAACCCGCAGGAGAGAGTCATGAGTGGTCTGAATCGTGGCCCGCTCGGGGCCATCACGTCACTGGGCCGCAGCAGCATCGACGTGATCGCGGCCATCGGGCGTGCCGGCATGCTGCTGGTGCAGGCCGGTATCGGCATCCCGTCCCGTGAGGGCATCGGCCTGTGGGTGCGACAGATGCACTTCGTCGGTGTGCTGTCGCTGGCTATCGTGCTGGTCTCGGGGCTGTTCATCGGCATGGTGCTGGCGCTGCAGGGCTACACCATTCTGGTCGGTTTCGGTGCCGAGGAGGCGCTGGGGCAGATGGTGTCGCTGTCACTGCTGCGCGAGCTGGCGCCTGTGGTCGCGGCCTTGCTGTTTGCCGGGCGCGCGGGGTCGGCGCTGACGGCGGAGATCGGCCTGATGAAGGCCACCGAGCAGTTGACCAGCATGGAGATGATCGGTGTCGATCCGCTCAAGCGTATCGTCGCGCCGCGCCTGTGGGCCGGGTTCGTCTCGCTGCCGCTGCTGACCATCGGCTTCAGTGTCGTCGGCATCTGGGGCGGCAAGCTGGTGGGGGTCGACTGGCTGGGCATCTACGAGGGCGCCTACTGGAGCAGCATGCAGTCGAACGTCGATTTCATCGGTGATGTCATGAACGGCGTCATCAAGTCACTGGTCTTCGGGCTGGTGGTCAGCTGGATCGCCGTCTTCCAGGGCTATGACCTGATCCCGACCTCGGAAGGCATTTCGCGCGCCACCACACGTACCGTGGTTTATTCATCTTTGGCGGTGCTGGGACTCGACTTTGTCCTCACGGCCGTCATGTTCGGAGAGATTTGATGAAACGTACCCGCATGCTCGAGTTCGGCGTGGGCCTGTTCATACTCGCTGGTTTCCTGGGAATGGTCTTCCTGGGACTGCGTGTCAGCGGCGTCACGTTCCAGCAGGCCGATGACACCTTCGTGCTCAATGCCAACTTCTCAGGGATCGGAAGCCTCAAGGCGCGGTCAAAGGTCACGATGGCAGGTGTTGCCGTCGGCAGCGTCGAGAAGATCGAGCTGGACCCGAAGTGGTTTGACGCCCGTGTCACGATGAAGCTGGACAGCAGTCTGCGTGGCAAGCTGAGCAAGGACACCACCGCCGCCATCCTGACGTCCGGCCTGCTGGGCGAGCAGTACATCGGCCTGAGCACCGGGGGAGACCCGGACGTGCTGGAGGACGGCGACACCATTCGCGATACCCAGTCTGCACTGGTGCTGGAAGAGTTGATCCAGCAGTTCGTGTCCAATTTTTCGAAGAGCTGATTCTCGTAGCGTTGATTCTCGATGCGTTGTTCATCGCAGTGCAGGCACCCGGCGCACGCGTGTGATGCACCGAAAGACCTGACTCGGTGCCTGCGGTTTCACGTTCGAGCACGATGTACATTTTCAAGGAGCAACCCTGATGACCTCTAGCCTCAAGAAGCTGATTCGTCCGTTGAGCGTGCTGAGCCTGTCCGCCCTGATGGCGCTGAGCCCGCTGGCCATGGCCGCCCCGCAGGAGCCGGACGTGCTGCTGCGCGACACGGTCGAGGGCCTGACCACCAAGATCGATAGCCGCGAGAGCTACTACAAGGACAACGTCGACGAGCTGGAAACCCTGGTGGATTCCGCGCTGAAGCCGGTGGTGGATTATCGCTACATCGCCGCCAGCGTGATGGGCAAGTACTTCAAGGGCGCCTCTCCTGAGCAGCGCACCGAATTCTCCAAGGTCTTCCATGACACCCTGATCGGTACCTACGCCAAGGGTCTGGTGAGCTTCGATTACGCCAGGCTGGACGTGAAGGACAGCGAAGGCGAGCGTCGCTATGAAGACCAGGACACCGTCTACATGGACGTGGTCGATACCAAGGGCAAGGTCTACCCGGTGGCCTATTCCATGCGTCTGCGCAACGACGAGTGGAAGGTGGTCAACGTGATCGTCAACGGCGTCAACCTGGGCCTGACCTTCCGCAACCAGTTCGATCAGGCCATGCGTGACAACGGCCGCGACATCGATGCCGTCATCAAGGGCTGGCAGCCGGATGTCGACCTCGAGAAGGGTGAGGGGGATCAGGGCAACAGCTGAGCCCTGTCGTCGCCATGACCATGAAAACTCTCTTCGATCGCGAGGGCGTCACGCTGGAAGCCGGTGACGCACGGCTGAGCCTGAGTGGCCAGCCGGATTTCGACAATGCCGCAGAGCTGGCGGATTCCGGCAGGAAATGGCTGGGGCGCCGCGAGGATGGGGTTTCCATCGATCTGTGCGGCGTGGATAGCGCCAGTACCGCCACCCTGAGCGTACTGCTCGAGTGGCAGCGCCATCTGGCGGAGCATGGTGGGCACGTCGCTCACCTCGCGTTGTCTCCCGCATTGAGCCGACTGGCGGCAGTCTCCGGACTGGAAAACCTGCTGCCGGGGCTGAATGTCGCTGAGATCAGCGCAGAGCCCCCGCTGTCACTCGAGACGTCCTGAGCCAGCGGCGGCCTGATCGCCTGTCAGGCCGCACCGCTCTGCTGGAGGCTCGAGGCTTGTCCGTATCGCCATTCATGCGCGCGGCAACGTGGAGGCAGCGATTGACTGCCAATCGCGTTCCCGCGCGCTTTTGATTACCATGTGCGGTCATATCGCATCGATCGTCGCGCAAGGATTCCCTGCCACGATCCCGACATGTACCGCGAAGGAGTCACCGCCCGTCATGCAACCGAATGATGTCAAGGCCCTGCTCGAGGCTCGTATCGAGAACGTCGATTTTCATATCCAGGGTGAGGGCTGCAATTTCCAGGTCGTCGCCGTGGGGGATGTCTTTGCCGAGCTGAGCCGCGTCAAGGCCCAGCAGCTGGTCTACTCCGCGCTCAATGACGAGATCCGCTCTGGCGCGCTGCATGCCATCAGCATTCGTACCTATACCCCGGCGCAGTTCGAAGCTGCCGCCGGCAACGCTCAGGGTTGACCGGAACATTTCATGGATAAGCTGATCATCACTGGCAACGGGCCGGTCAACGGGGAAGTCTGGGCCAGCGGCGCCAAGAATTCGGCACTGCCCATTCTGGCAGCCACGCTGCTGTCGGAAGGTCCCGTGACCATCAGCAACCTGCCGCATCTGCAGGACATCACGACCAGCCTCGAGCTGCTCGGGCGCATGGGCGTCGAGCCGGTGATGGGCGACAACATGACCGTGCAGCTGGATGGCTCCAAGGTCGAGCATTGTCACGCGCCCTATGACCTGGTCAAGAAGATGCGTGCCTCGATTCTGGTGCTGGGCCCGCTGCTGGCGCACTTCGGCAGTGCCGAAGTCTCGCTGCCGGGTGGCTGCGCCATCGGCTCGCGTCCGGTGGATCTGCACATCCGTGGCCTGGAGGCGATGGGGGCCGAGATCACGGTCGAGAATGGCTATATCCGCGCCAAGGCGCCGGGTGGCCGCCTGAAGGGCGCGCGCATCGTCTTTGATGTCGTGACCGTCACCGGCACCGAGAACCTGCTGATGGCCGCGACCCTGGCCGACGGCCGCACCGTGCTGGAAAACGCCGCGCGTGAGCCGGAAGTCGTCGATCTGGCCGAGTGTCTGATCGCCATGGGCGCCAGGATCACGGGCCAGGGTTCCGACACCATCGTCATCGACGGTGTCGAGAAGCTGCACGGCTGTGAATACTCCGTCATGCCGGACCGCATCGAGACCGGCACCTTCCTGGTCGCGGCGGCCGCCTCGCGCGGCAAGGTGCGTGTCACGCGCACGCGTGCCGACACCCTGGACGCCGTACTGGCCAAGCTGGAAGAAGCCGGTGCCACCATCACCACCGGTGATGACTGGATCGAGCTGGACATGCACGGCAAGCGCCCGAAGGCGGTCAATATCCGCACGGCGCCATACCCGGCATTCCCCACCGACATGCAGGCCCAGTTCGTGGCGATGAATGCGGTCGCGGAAGGCACCAGCACCGTGATCGAGACCATCTTCGAGAACCGCTTCATGCACGTGCAGGAGCTCAACCGCATGGGCGCCCACATCGCGCTCGAGGGCAACACCGCAGTCGTGACCGGCACCGAGCGCCTGTCCGGTGCGCCGGTGATGGCGACGGACCTGCGCGCCTCTGCCTCGCTGGTGATCGCGGCGATCGTCGCCGACGGCGAGACCATGGTCGACCGCATCTATCACATCGACCGCGGTTACGAGTGCATCGAAGAGAAGCTGTCCGGGCTGAACGTGATCATCCGTCGCTCCGCCGGCTGATCAGTGCCCCACCTCGCGCTGTCGGCCTTGATTGACCGGCAGCGCGTGCCGAATTCCTACGTACAAGCACGGGCGAATACCCCATGAGCAAGCAACTGGTCGTCGCCCTCTCCAAGGGGCGTATCCTCAAGGAAACCCTGCCGCTGCTGGCTGACGCTGGCATCGAGCCGCTGGAAGATCTCGACAAGAGCCGCAAGCTGCTCTTCGATACCAATCTGCCGGACGTCAAGCTGGTCATCATCCGTGCCACCGACGTGCCGACCTACGTGCAGCTGGGCGCCGCCGATCTCGGTATCGCCGGCAAGGACGTGCTGCTCGAGCATGGTGCCGAAGGCCTGTACGAGCCGCTGGACCTGGAAATCGCCAAGTGCCGCCTGATGACCGCCGGTGTCGTCGGTCAGCAGCAGCAGGGCGCTCGCCGCCGTGTCGCGACCAAGTTCGTCGATGTCGCGCGTCGCTATTACGCCGAGCAGGGCATCCAGGCCGAAGTCATCAAGCTCTACGGCGCGATGGAACTGGCCCCGCTGATGAATCTGGCCGACGAGATCGTCGATATCGTCGACACCGGCAACACCCTGCGCGCCAACGGCATGGAGCCGCGCGAGCTGATCACCGACATCAGCACGCGTCTGGTGGTCAACAAGGCCGCCATGACCATGAAGCACGATCGCCTCAAGCCGCTGATCGATCGCCTGCGTCAGGCCGTGGAAGCCCGCCGCGAGGCGTGATGGCCGCGCGCTGTCGGCATCGACCCGCTGGATACCCAAGGTCGCATAGATGACCGTGGCAGAAGATGACTCTCGAAACGCCAGCTGCCGCCCCTGCTCGTCACGATGTTCATCAAGATGTTCATCACGATGCTTATCAAGATGATGCGGGCAGGCGCTGGACGGAGCCCGTCCGGTTCAGCCTTCTCTGCCAAGCAATGAGAAAAGAGGTTCGCATGGATACCTTGATCAACCGGCTTGATAGCCGTGATACCGATTTTACTGCCCGCCTGGACCGCTTGCTGTCATGGGAGGGCGTGTCCGATGCCGAGGTACAGCATCGTGTCACCGACATCCTCGCGCGCGTCAAGCAGGAAGGCGATGCGGCGCTGGTGGAGTTCTCCAACCGCTTCGATCGCCTGAGTGTCTCGAGCATGGCCGAGCTGGTCATCGGTGCCGAGCGTCTGGCCCAGGCCTATGCCGACCTGCCGGCGGATCAGCGCGAGGCGCTGGCCGTGGCTGCCGAGCGTGTGCGTGTCTATCACGAGCATCAGAAGCCGGAAAGCTGGTCCTTCAAGGACGAGCACGGCAGCCTGCTGGGCCAGAAGGTCACGCCGCTGGACCGCGCCGGGATCTACGTGCCGGGCGGCAAGGCGGCCTATCCGTCTTCCGTGCTGATGAACGCGATTCCGGCGCATGTCGCGGGCGTGCGCGAGATCATCATGGTCGTGCCGACGCCGGACGGCGTGGTCAATGAGCTGGTGCTGGCCGCGGCGCACCTGGCGGGTATCGATCGTGTCTTCACCATCGGCGGCGCCCAGGCCGTGGCGGCACTGGCCTATGGCACCGAGACCGTGCCGCGCGTCGACAAGATCGTCGGCCCCGGCAACATCTACGTGGCGACTGCCAAGCGTGCGGTGTTCGGTCAGGTCGGTATCGACATGATCGCCGGGCCGTCCGAGATTCTGGTGGTCAGCGATGGCGTGACCGACCCGGACTGGCTGGCGATGGACCTGTTCTCCCAGGCCGAGCACGACGAAGATGCCCAGGCGATCCTGATCGGGTGGGATGACGAGCATCTGGCCGCCGTCGAGGCCGCCATCGAGCGCCTGGCGCCGACCATGGAGCGTGCCGAGATCATCCTGACCTCGCTGCGTGAGCGCGGTGCCCTGATTCGCGTCAGCGGACCGGAGCAGGCGCTGGAGCTGACCAACCGCATCGCGCCGGAGCACCTGGAGCTCTCGGTGGCGAATCCCGAGGAGTGGGTCGAGGGCGTGCGTCACGCCGGCGCCATCTTCATGGGCTCGCACACATCCGAGGCGCTGGGCGATTACTGCGCCGGGCCGAATCACGTGCTGCCGACCTCCGGCACCGCGCGCTTCTCCTCGCCGCTGGGCGTCTATGACTTCCAGAAGCGCTCCTCGCTGATCCAGTGCTCGCC
>NZ_CFDJES010000039.1:16863-19734 GCF_983723665.1 Cobetia sp.
CGCAACTCCAGCGCATTGCCGGGTTTGACGGCGGCGATGTCGGCCATGGCCAGGCGAGCATCCAGCAGGCGCTTGCCGCCGATGGCAGTCAGGATATCGCCCGGACGCAGGCCGGCACGCGCGGCAGGGCCGTCACGTAGCACGGCGGCCACCACCACGCCTTGCGGGGCGCTCAGGCCGAAGGAGTGCGCCAGCGACGGCGTCAGCTCCTGCACTTCCAGTCCCAGCCAGCCACGAATCACGCGCCCGTGGTCGACCAGTGATTCGAGAATGTCGCGCGCCAGGTTGGCGGGGATGGCAAAGCCAATGCCCTGCGAGCCGCCGGAGCGCGAATAGATGGCGGTATTGATGCCGACCAGTGAGCCGTCGGTGTTGATCAGCGCGCCGCCGGAATTGCCGGGGTTGATCGCGGCATCGGTCTGGATGAAGTCTTCATAGGCGTTCAGACCAAGATGGTTACGTCCGGTGGCCGAGATGATGCCCATGGTGACCGTCTGGCCGACCCCGAAGGGGTTGCCGATCGCCAGCGAGACATCGCCGACGTGGACCTGGGTGGAATCGGCGATCGCCACGGTGGGCAGGTTGTCGAGGTCGATCTTGAGCGCCGCGAGGTCGGATTCCGGGTCCACACCCACGACCTTGGCGAATGTCTCGCGGCCATCACGCAGGGCGACCTGAATCTGGTCGGCACCCTGGATGACGTGGTTGTTGGTCAGGATATAGCCGTCACTGGAGAGAATGACGCCAGAGCCCAGGCTCGACAGCATGCGCTGGCTGCGCAGTGCGTCTTCCCCGTAGAACTGGTTGAAGAAGGGGTCGGACATCAGCGGATGCTTGCTGTCGTCCTTGATCTCGCGCGAGGAGTAGATGTTGACCACCGCCGGTGCGGCGGCGTCCACCGCGGCCTGATAGCTGGCCGGGCCGCTGTTGCGCTGCAGCGGCGGTGCTTCACGCAGTACCGGGTCTGCCGATTCCTCGCGCTGCGCCGCTGACAGCGTCAGGCTCGGAGGCGGCAGCACCTGCTGATTGGCGGCAGAGTTCTGTGACGGGCTCGGGTAGGGGGTGTTGCCTGCCTGCTCGTTCTGCTGTGGGGCGGGTTCGCCCAGACCCAGCGTCGGAAAGCGGTCCAACACGACGACGGCCAGCAGGACGCCGGTGACGACGGGCCACAGTAGCGGGAGCAGTGTGCTGCGAAGAGAACGGGGCATCGGATTACCTGATAAAAAGTCCGCGCACCGACGCGATGCTGCGGACATAGAAGATGAGTAGCCTGAAGATCCACGTGCCACGCGAAGGGATGGCCCCGGTCAAGGCGCGACACGCTTACATGGCGCCGATGCGCCGTTACAATGCTCGCCAGTGTAACACTCGATGACTCTGACTGCTGGAGGCCCAATGGCTGATCGTGACACGCTGATGAAGGCGCTGGATGGCTGTCTGGAGGCGCAGGCCTTCAAGGACTATACCGTCAATGGCTTGCAGGTGGAGGGGCGCCGTGAGGTGCGCCGCGTGATGACCGGCGTGACGGCCAGTCAGGCGCTGCTTGATGAGGCGCTCGCCTGGCAGGCGGACCTGGTGCTGGTGCATCACGGCTACTTCTGGAAGAACGAGCCGGCCCAGATCACCGGCATGAAGCGTCGGCGCCTCAAGACCTTGCTGGCCAATGACATCAATCTGGCGGCCTATCACCTGCCGTTGGATGCGCACCCGACACTTGGCAACAATGCCCAGCTGGCCGAGCGTCTGGGGCTGGTCAGTGAAGGCTGTCTGGATGGCGTGCCCGGGCGTGGTCTGGTGCATGTCGGGCGTCTGGCCGCTGAGGTGGAAGGGCTGGACAGTACCGCGCTGGGGGCCGAGTTCAGCCGGCGTCTCGGGCGTGAGGTGCTGGTCGTGGCCGGCCATGATCGCCCCATCAAGCGCATTGCCTGGTGCACCGGCGGCGCTCAGGACTATATCGGTCTGGCCATCGAGGCCGGTGTCGATGCCTTCCTCTCGGGCGAGATTTCCGAGCGCACCACCCATAGCGCCCGCGAAGAGGGAGTGACCTACTTCGCGGCGGGCCATCATGCGACCGAGCGTGACGGTGTGCGTGCCCTCGGCGAGTGGCTGGCCACCGAACATGGCGTGGAGCACCGCTTCGTGGATATCGACAATCCGGCGTGACATCTGATGCCGGAAACGACAACGGCCACCTCGAGAGGTGGCCGTTGTCGTTGTCGCTGTCGTTTTCAGATGCCGTGAGAGGTTCACGACAGCAGGACGATCAGATACGCGGCGGGTTGGTAGCCGGTGTCTCGCCTTCGCTCGGTTGCGGCTTGAGGCCGAAGTCCTCTGACAGGGTGCCACGGTTGTCGGCGTAATCACGCGGCAGGTCGACCTTGTCGGTCTCGCTGTCGTCCGGCGTGGTGTCAGTGTCCAGCAGGCGGCGCTTGAGCTGGCTGTCATCGCACAGCGCGGTGGCGCCAGTGGCCAGATGCTGGCGCAGCTCATTGCCGGCGCGCTGGATCTGGTCGGTCAGGTCGCTGGCCTTGGAGAAGTGGTCGTTGAGGGCATCGCGGAACTGGGTCAGCTCCAGCTCGCGCTCAGCCAGCTTCTGGCGGGTCTTCTGATTGCGGGCCACGTTGGCATTCAGCAGGTGGTAGCACAAGGCGCCGATACCGATGCCAGCCAGAAAACAGGCAATGGCCAGGATCCAGTCAATGTTGCTCTCGTTCACGTCGCTCTCCTTGTGTCACGACTGCGGTGATCGTCACCGCTGGGGCATGGTAGCGCTGAGATACGATGCCGGTATTCAATGATGTTCCATCACGCCGATCTCGGGATCGGTCTGGTGTCCAGCAGGTCAGCGCCGCTTGCCGCTGTCCTTCTTGC
>NZ_CFDJES010000039.1:19834-24058 GCF_983723665.1 Cobetia sp.
TCGTGCCGCTTGCGTTTCAAAAGCGTCCACGCGCCATTATATCGGTGTGGTGCAGCGATGCGTCAATTCACGCGGCGCGCGACCTTGGTCGCCTGTCGGCGCAGCCGGCGGGGTGTGGGCGGATGCCAGCTCACGCCTTGCGAGCAATGCGCGCGGCGAAAGCCACGTCGCGCAGCCGATTGCTGGTCGGTGAGTGGGTAAAGTGGCCATCAAGGCGTATAATGCCGCGCAATTTCGTCCTTGCCTGCCCGCCGTGTCGGGTCAGGCGTGATCTTGTTCCTTTCATGTCAGGCGTGCGCCAGTGCGTGGCGCCTGACCTGCAGCGGGTTTCTCAATGCCAGCACCGACGCCTCTCGAGAAGTACCAGGCAGACCTCAAGCGTGATGACTTTGCCTACGATGCCGCCCAGGAAGATGCGGTTCGCCATCTGCAGCGTCTCTACGACGACCTCGTGCGCACGCCGCGCCAGACGCCCGACAAGGTGTCCGACGCGACGGGTGGCGGCGGGCTGGGCTCCAAGGTGCGTCGTCTGTTCGGCAAGCCGTCACGCACGGCGCCTGTCGATGAAGCGCCCGAGATCATGGGCCTCTACTTCTGGGGCGGCGTGGGGCGCGGCAAGACCTACCTCGTCGACACCTTCTACGAGAGCCTGCCGTTTGCCGACAAGATGCGCACGCACTTCCACCGTTTCATGCAGCGTGTCCACAATGAGCTCGGCCACTACAAGGGCGAGAAGAACCCGCTGACTCTGGTGGCGGCCAAGTTCGCCGTCGAGGCGCGCGTGATCTGCTTTGACGAATTCTTCGTCAAGGACATCACCGATGCGATGATTCTCGCCACCCTGTTCGAAGAGCTGTTCAAGCAGGGCGTGGTGCTGGTCGCGACCTCCAATATCGTGCCGGATGATCTCTACAAGGACGGCCTGCAGCGGGCGCGCTTCCTGCCGGCGATCGACCTGGTCAAGCGTCACTGCACGGTGGTCAACGTCGATTCCGGCATCGACTACCGCCTGCGCGCACTGGAGCACGCCGAGCTCTTCCATAGCCCGCTGGGCGACGACAGTGCTGCGCGGCTGGCGCGGGAATTCCGCTCCATCGCCGGTGCCGAAGGCCATGCCGATGAAGGCTTGAGCATCAATCATCGCGTGCTGCACGCCCTGCGTCGCCATGAAGACGTGGTGTGGTTCCACTTCGATGAGCTGTGTGATGGCCCGCGTAGCCAGAATGACTACATCGAGCTCGCGCGTGAGTTCCACACCGTGCTGGTGTCCGAGGTGCCGCAGATGGGGCGCGACAGCGACGACCAGGTGCGTCGTTTCATCAACATGGTCGATGAGTTCTATGACCGTGGTGTCAAGCTGCTGATGAGCGCCGCGACGCCCGTCGAGGACCTCTATACCGGCGGCAATCTGGATTTCGAATTCCAGCGCACGCTGTCACGTCTGCAGGAAATGCAATCGCGTGAGTATCTCGCGCTGCCGCACAAGCCGTGAGACCTGCGGCAAGGGCAAAATAGCCTTTGTGGTAGGCGGGCATGACATGTACAATGCGCGCTCGCTCGAACTGTTGACCGGTTCTCGAGCCATCCTGAGTCATTCACTCCTGATGGGCGAGGGCAGTCTGGAGATGAGAGGACAGTGACTGCGCAAGCAGCACGCCGCTCGCTGCCAGACGTCGGACAACCAAGAAAAATAGGGATTGGTCGCGCACACAAGTGCAAGACCCGACTATAGGTGATTCATCCATGAAGACGTTTACTGCTAAGCCGCAGTCCGTCCAGCGTGACTGGTTCGTCGTCGACGCAGCCGGCAAGACGCTGGGCCGTATGGCTACCGAAATTGCTCGTCGCCTGCGCGGCAAGCATAAAGCCGAGTACACTCCGCACGTTGATACTGGCGATTACATCGTCGTCATCAATGCCGAGAAAGTCGCTGTGACTGGTCGCAAGGCAGAAGCCAAGACCTACTACCGTCACACCGGTTACCCGGGCGGCCTGCGCTCCATGAACTTCAACCAGATGATCGAGCACAAGCCTGAGCGCGTGATCGAACTGGCTGTCAAGGGCATGCTGCCGAAGGGCCCGCTGGGTCGTGCCATGCAGTCCAAGCTGAAAGTCTATGCTGGCTCCGAGCATCCGCACGCTGCGCAGCAGCCGCAAGAACTGAACATCTGAGGGAAGCATCGCCATGACACAGCAGCACTACGGTACCGGGCGCCGCAAGACTTCTACCGCGCGCGTCTTCCTGAAGCCGGGCACCGGCAAAATCACCGTCAACCAGCGTGACCTGAACGACTACTTCGGTCGTGTGACAGGCCGCATGGTTGTCCGTCAGCCGCTCGAGCTGACCGAAACTACCGAACAGTTCGACGTCTACGTCACTGTTGCTGGTGGTGGTGGTTCTGCTCAAGCCGGCGCTATCCGTCACGGCATCACTCGTGCCCTGATGGCTTACAACGAAGACTTCCGTCCGGCCCTCCGCGCCGCCGGTTACGTCACTCGTGACGCCCGTGAAGTCGAGCGTAAGAAAGTCGGCCTGCGCAAGGCCCGTCGTCGTCCGCAGTTCTCCAAGCGTTAAGAGAACTCGCGTCGACCACAAGAACGTCCAGTGCCCGCAAGGGTGCTGGACGTTTTTTTTGCGGTCTCGCTGCACGATTGACGAAAGCGGCTTTGGTCAAGGTGGCTTTCTTGAGTTGTGAGCGCTCTGTTCTTGCCCTTTAATACAAGCAAGCATCAAGTGCTCGGCAAGTGGATGGCCCAGCATCAAGCGGTAGTGTTTGGGAGATAACAATAAAATGTCAGATCAAGCTGTGAACCGAGGGCGACGCCGCTTCCTCGTCAGCGCAACCACCGTGGTCGGGGCGGTAGGGGTGGTCGGTATCGCAACGCCCTTCCTGGCGTCCTGGCAGCCAAGTGCGCGTGCCCGTGCGGCAGGCGCACCTGTCACGGCGGATATCTCGCGGCTGGCACCCGGCCAGCAGATGACCATCGAATGGCGCGGCAAGCCGGTGTGGGTGGTGCGTCGCACCCCCGAGATGATCGCCAATATCCGTGCCATCCCCCCCGCAGAGCTGCAGGACCCCGAGTCACTGCGTCCCCAGCAGCCCCCTTATGTCGATGCCGTGCTGCGCTCCATCAAGCCGGAATATGTGGTGTTGGTGGGTATCTGCACGCACCTGGGCTGCTCGCCTGGCTATCGTCCCGAGATCGGCGCGGCGGATCTCGGCGCGGACTGGCCGGGCGGCTATCTGTGTGCCTGTCATGGGTCCAAGTTCGATCTCGCCGGGCGAGTCTTCACCGGAGTGCCGGCGCCTTCGAATCTGGAGGTGCCGCCGCATCGCTACGAGAGTGAGCAGGTGCTGGTGGTGGGTGTCGACGAGGAGGCTGCCTGATGGGGAATCCAAACCGTGCCAAGGCGCCACGCGGCATCATGCGCTGGATCGATGACCGCCTGCCGGCCACCCAGTTTCTGCAGGACCATCTGACCGGCTACTACGCGCCGAAGAATTTCAACTTCTTCTACTTCTTCGGCTCGCTGGCCTTGCTGGTGCTGGTCAATCAGATATTGACCGGCATCTGGCTGACGATGAGCTATACGCCGAGTGCCGAGGAGGCCTTTGCCTCCATCGAGTACATCATGCGCGATGTGGAGTACGGCTGGCTGATCCGCTACATGCATTCCACCGGCGCCTCGGCCTTCTTCGTGGTCATCTATCTGCACATGTTCCGTGGCCTGCTGTATGGCTCCTACCGTGCGCCTCGCGAGCTGGTATGGATCTTCGGCATGTGCATCTATCTGGCGCTGATGGCCGAGGCCTTCATGGGCTATCTGCTGCCCTGGGGGCAGATGTCCTACTGGGGGGCGCAGGTGATCATCTCGCTGTTCACGGCGATTCCGGTCATCGGGGCAGACCTGGCGCAGATGATACGTGGCGACTACCTGATCTCGGGGATCACCCTGAACCGCTTCTTTGCGCTGCATGTCATTGCCTTGCCGCTGGTGATCGTCGGGCTGGTGGTGCTGCATCTGGTGGCGCTGCACGAGGTGGGCTCGAACAATCCCGATGGCATCGAGATCAAGGACAGGAAGGATGAGGCGGGGCAGCCGCTGGATGGCATTCCCTTCCATCCCTATTACACGGTGAAGGACCTCGTCGGCGTCGGCGTCTTCCTGTTCGTGTTCTGTGCGGTGATCTTCTACTTCCCCGAAGGCGGCGGCTACTTCCT
>NZ_CFDJES010000040.1:0-24004 GCF_983723665.1 Cobetia sp.
CCCATGGCGTTGCCGGAGCAGGTCAGCGCGACCGTCCACATGCCGGCACTGCGACCTTCCAGCAGCCCCGGCGCAGTGTCATCCACCTTCACGCAGGCCGCCACGTCAGTGATGCCCAGCGCGATGACATTGGCCAGAGACTGCGCCGGAGAGGGTCGCCCTTTGGGCACCTCATCAGTGGCCACGACATGATCCACCACCAGCCCATTGCCCTTGCCCCGTGCGACCACCTGCTCGAGCACCTCGCGGGGGTAGCCGGAGCAGGAGCCGATCTTGATGCCCTTGTCGCGCAACCCGTTGATGACCTCCAGCGCGCCGGGAATCAGTGCGGAGTGCGCCCCGATCTTGTCGATCTGCAGCGGCATGAAGCGCTCATAAAGCGCCGTGACATCGGCATCACTGGGGGCGTGGCCACAGGCTGCCTCGAAACGGGCCGCGATCGCTGGGTCATCACACAGGGTGCGGATGTGTTCCCATTTGCCCATGCCCATCGGGCCGCGCGCCTCTTCCAGACTGATGGCCACGCCGATTTCCGCGAAGGCCTCGACGAAGATCTGGGTCGGCGCGAAGGAGCCGAAATCCACCAGGGTGCCGGCCCAATCGAAGATGGCAGCCTGCAGACGATCCGGGGTGTGATATTGCATGACAGTTCTCCAGTCAGTTGAGTGCGACAGCGTCAGCGCACGGGTGGGCATCGTCGACACCCAGGGTGGCCAGCGCGTCATCCACGGCGGCCAGAAGTTGATCCATCACGCGGACATCCAGCTGTCCGATGCTGCCGATGCGAAAGCTCTCCACCTCGGTGAGCTTGCCCGGGTAGATGATGAAGCCACGTGCCTTGAGCTCGGCGTAGAAACGTGAAAAGTCGAAGTCGGAGTGTGCCGGGCTCAGGAAGGTGGTGATGATCGGCGACAGCCAGGCATCGTCGAGCAGGGTCGTGAAGCCGCGCTGACGCATGCCTGCCACCAGTCGCTGCATGTTGGCGCGATACCGGGCGTGGCGGCCCGCGATGCCGCCCTCCTCGGCGTGTTCCTTAAGCGCCTGGTGGAACGCCGCCACTACGTGAGTCGGCGGGGTATAACGCCATTGCCCGGTGCGCTTGAGGTACTGCCATTGATCGTGCAGGTCCAGCGACAGCGAGTGACTACGTCCCTGTGCCGCCTGCAGCGCA
Organism: Cobetia sp.; assembly: GCF_983723665.1. Taxonomy (NCBI): domain Bacteria; kingdom Pseudomonadati; phylum Pseudomonadota; class Gammaproteobacteria; order Oceanospirillales; family Halomonadaceae; genus Cobetia; species Cobetia sp. The sequence goes on from NZ_CFDJES010000040.1 coordinate 1,172, forward strand.
TCACGCCGAGCGATCACGAAGCCGAACCCCGGCACCCCTTCGAAGCATTTGTTGGCCGAGGAGATCAGCGCCAGAAACGGGGTACGTTGCGCATCGATCTCCAGCGCCCCGAAGCCACTCATCGAATCGAGGATCAGCTCACGACCATGTGCTGCCACCACCTCGGCGATGGCCGCCACCGGATTGAGCATCCCGGAGCTTGTCTCGCAGTGAATCATGGCGACATGACCGATCTCGGGACTTGCCGCGAGTCTGTCGGCCACGGCCCTGGCACACGGCGCCTCGGCATCGCCCCACGCCAGTACGTCGCAGTCGCGCCCCATGCGGGTCAGTAGACTGACCAGCCGCTTGCCATAGGCGCCATTGACCAGCACCAGCGTCGTACTCGTCGGCTCGATCAGACTGCCCAGCGCCGCCTCGACCGCGAAGGTACCGCTGCCCTGCATCGGCACGCACTCATGGTGCTCACTGGCATTGGCACAGCGGAGCAACTGCTGGCAGATCTCGGCGGTCTTGGTGTTGAAGTCCTGATCCCATGAGCCCCAGTCCTTCATCATGGCGGCCTTGACGCTCGCACTGGTGGTCAAGGGCCCGGGAGTCAGCAGGTACGGTTGTTGAATACTCATTGGTATATACCAGTTAATTTGCACAAAAAAAAGACGACCAACGGCGTATCAGGTCGCCTGTCGCCAGCGTTGGGCACGGGTCAACAGCAGATGACTGACCACCGCATGCAGCAGCTTGACGCCCAGACAGGTGAAAAAGATCAGCACTGCCATGGCGGCCGCGCTGGCGAAGTGCCCGGCTTCGTCGAGATGCATCACCGCGATGGAGGCCAGTCGGGTATCGCTGTTGTAGAGAAATACCACCGCCGAGACGGTCGTCATCGCGTTCATGAACAGATAGGCCGAGATATCCAGCACTGACGGCAGGGACACCGGCAAGGTGATGCGGCAGAGGGTCTTCCAGAACGGTACCTTGAGTGAGGCACCGACCGCCTCGAATTCCGGATCAAGCTGCTTGAGCGCAGTCACCGAGGTCAGGTGGCAGACGGTATAGAAATGCACCAGGGTGTTGAGCACCAGAATCGCGAAGGTGCCGTAGATCCAGTTCAGCGGGTTGTCGGCCTTGTTGAAGTAGAAGATGTAGGACAGACCCAACACCATGCCCGGCACGGCCATCGGCATCATCGCCATGAAGTGCAGCCCCTGGCGCAGCGGACGATAACCCTGACTCTTCTCGGTCAGCCAGGCATTGAAGAAGATGACCAGCGTGCCGATCAAGGTGACCCAGAAGGCCAGCGTCAGCGAGTTGAGCCACGCGTCCCAGCCACCGCCCGCCAGCGCCTTGAAGGCGTAGTGATCCAGGGTCAGGCTCAGGTTGTAGGGCCAGAACTGCACGAGCGAGGCATAGATGGCGGTGGCGATCACGGCCAGAATCGCGGCGGCCACGCCGTAGCAGAGCAGCGCGAAGACCCAGTCACGCAGCGGGCTTGGCGTCGGCTGCCAGGGAACGGCGCGCGCCGAGAGCTGCGCGACCTGACGGCGCTGGATCCAGCGGTCCACCGCGAAGGACAGCAAGGCCGGCAACAGCAGGATGACGCTGACCACCGCGCCCATCTGGAAGTTCTGCTGCCCCACCACCTGACGATAGACATCGGTGGCCAGCACACTGAACTGCCCGCCGATGATCTTCGGCACGCCGAAATCGGTGATCGCCAGTGTGAAGGCCACGAAGGCACAGGAGATGATGCCGTAGCGCGCCCCCGGCAAGGTGATGGTCAGAAAGCTGCGCCATTTGGGCGTTCCCAGCGCATCCGCGGCTTCATAGAGACGGGCATCGCTGTTACTGAGCGCCGTCATCATGATCATCAGCGCATGCGGGAAGATCCAGAAGGTCATGCCCATCACGATGCCGATGGGGCCGTAGATGCTCCCCCCCAGCAACGCTTCCTTGAACCAGCCCTGATTGCCGAACAGATACACCAGACTGATGGCTGGCAGCAGTGACGGTGCCAGTAGCGGCAGGATGGACAGCATGCGGAAGACGCGCTTGCTCGGCATGCAGGTGCGGGTGATGCCGTACGCGCACAGGAACGCCAGACTCACCACCGTCAGGGTACTGATCAGCGCGATGCTGACGGAATTGATGATCGAGCCGACCAGCGCCGGCGTCTGCACATAGCGCGCGAAGTTGGCCAGGCCGACGAAGTCGCCGCTGCGGTCCTGCACGCTCTTGATCAGCATGGTGGCCAGCGGCAACAGCAGCCCGATGACCAGCAGCGCCAGGGCCAGCAGCAACATCAACAGACGCAAGCCGGACTCGCCTGACAGCCTTCCCGACAAGGGCAATGCACGCGCCATCATGCCTGCGCCTCCACCAGCGGGTACAGGCGGATCGCCTCGGACGGCAGACGCACACCCACCCGGGCACCGACCCGCACGCCCAGTGACTCACTGTCCTTGAGCGCCACATCCGCCGACAGTGTCTGCCCACAGCCCTCAAGCGTCAGAGTGATACGCAGGAAGGCGCCGAGAAACTCGACGTGCTCCACCTGCGCCGGCAGCCCCTCACCCACTGCGCACAGCGAGACGGCTTCCGGGCGAATGGCCAGACGCGCCTGATCCAGCCCCTCAAGATCATGCGCCGCGCATTCCAGACGCTGCTGACCCAGACGCAGAGTACTGGCGTTCTCGGGACAGCATTGCAGGAAGTTCATGCTGCCGATGAATTCGGCCACGAAGGCGCTCGCCGGCTGACGATAGATCTCGGCGGGGGTGCCGATCTGCTCGATCACACCATGGTTCATCACCACGATGCGGTCCGCCATGGCCAGGGCCTCTTCCTGGTCGTGGGTCACCATGATGGTGGTGACGCCCAGCCGAGCCTGCAGCGCCTTGATCTGACTGCGCAGATGCAGGCGTACGCGCGCATCCAGTGCTGAAAGCGGCTCATCGAGCAACAGCAGCCCCGGCTCGGTCGCCAGTGCCCGCGCCAGTGCCACGCGTTGCTGCTGGCCCCCGGACAGGGCCGCCGGATACTTGCCTTCACTGCCGGCCAGGTCCACTAGGGTGAGCAGCTCCGTCACGCGCCGGCGCATCGCGTCACGCGCATCGCGCCGATTGCGTAGCCCATAGGCCACGTTGTCGAACACCGTGAGATTGGGGAACAGCGCATAGGACTGGAAGACGATGCCGAAGTCGCGCGCCTGCGGCGGCAGCCGCGAGATGTCCTGGCCGCGCTGGTGGATGGTGCCTTCGCTCTGCGGCGCAAGCCCGGCGATGGCGCGCAGCAAGGTGGTCTTGCCACAGCCGGAGGGGCCGAGGAAGCACACGAATTCGCCTTCGCGGATCGCGAGGTCGATCTCGCTCAGGGCCGTGAACTGGCCATAGCGCTTGGTGAGACCACTGATCTTGAGGTGGATGCTGTCTGACGACGCAGAACGCGTGGTGAGTGCCTGAGGCGATGCGTTACGCGCAGGCGCCCGGGCTGCAGGGGCGGATACCGCGCGAGGCGAGGCGCCGGTAGTCGCTGGCGGCGCTTGACGCGAGGCGTGATGACGCGGGGGTGCGGTCACAAGAGACATGCGAGAAACTCCCGACCCCGGCGCAAGGCGCCGGGGCAATGACGAAGGTGGCTGGGCGTGACTTACTGACTGTCGGACTTGCCGTCGTAACGGCGCTGCCATTCGGCGAGCACTGCATCCCGCTGGTTGGCCGCCTTGGCAAAGTCAGCCTCGATCATCATCTCGGTGATATTGGCCGGATAATGCTCGATCGGCTTGGCCACCCCCGGATAGGCCACGACCGCATAGCCTTCGTTGTAGAGTTCATTGGCCGGCTTGGACACGGCCCAATCCATCAGTGTCTGCGCCGCCTCACGCTTGTCGGTGCCCTTCATGATCGCCGCGGCTTCCATGTCCCAGCCCAGCCCTTCCTCGGGGAAGACTAGGTCCACCGGTGCGCCCTGTGCCTTGAGGCGCGCGCCTCGGAAGGCGAAGGACACACCGACCACGGCCTCGCCGGAACCGGCCAGGTTGCAGGGCGCGGAGCCTGAGTGGGTGTAGCGGGCGATATTGTCGTGCAAGCGGTCCATGTAATCCCAGCCGCCCTCGTCACCCCACAGCTGCAACCAGCTGGCGACATCCAGATAGCCGGTACCGGAAGAACTCGGGTTGGGCATGATCACGTGGCCCTTGAACTCGGGACGCGTGAGGTCTTCCCAAGACGTCGGCTTGGGCACTCCCAGTCGCTCACCTTCGACGGTGTTGTAGCAGAGCGAGGCGACCCAGGCGTCCATCCCGACCCAGGACGGGTCCTTACCATCCCGGTAGGCAGGGTCGACGAACTTGGTATCCAGCGCCTCGACTCCCTTGGGGGCATAGCGTGCCAGCATGCCTTCCTTCTCGAGCACCAGCAGGCTGGTCGCGGCCAGGCCCCACACCACATCCGCCTGCGGGTTGTCCTTCTCGGCAAGCAATCGTGCGGTGATCACGCCCGTGGAGTCGCGTACCCATTTGATGTCGATATCCGGATGCGCCTGCTGGAAGCGCTCGGCATATTTCTGCAGATCATCGGACTCCACCGCGGTATAGACGGTGAGCTCGGTGGCCGCCTGGGCATTGAGGGAAACGACCAGACCAACGGCACTGGCCAGCAAGGAACGGGTGAGGAAGGAACGGGTCAAGAAGGACATCGGGACTCTCCAACGCTTGGAATGAATGGCTCTCGCCATCTGGTATATACCAAGAGTATGAGCGTGCCGAATGACACCCCCGTGACAGTCAGTTGAAGGCCCAGTGAAACAGTGTTACCTCATATAGTGTCCTGCAGCGCGGGTTCAGGGCTTGTTCTTGAGCGTGACGGTGATGCACAGCGCATTGTGCAGCCAGCGCTCTTCGTCATAGCCGATGGGACGATGCTGCTCATCGAAGGTAGCGCGACGCACGGTCAGACCGGGGCTGCCCATGGCGACCCCCAGCTCCCGGGCGGCCTGCTCCCCCAGCGACTCGGAGTAGAAGCGCAGCTCACGATGGGCCAGCGTCAGGCCGTAGCGCCCACGCAGCTCCGCCCACAGTGACACCCCGAACTGGCCCTCCTCGAGCAGTCCCGGGGCGCGCTCCGGCACCACCCACATCGACTCGCTGAGCACAGCGCGCTCATCCACGAAACGCCGGCGGCGAATATGATAGAGCGGTGCCTGGGCCGCCAGTCCCAGCGCTTGCGCAGCCGGTGGGTAGGCCTGAACATCGGTCAGCAGCACTTCCGTCCGTGGCCGCCGCCCCTGCGCCGTCACATAGTCATTGAAACCGGAGTCACGCGTGGGGTCGTAATCCAGCCGCGGCGGCGACACGAACCACCCACGCCGATTGCTGCGATGAATGCGCCCTTCTCCCTCCAGCTGCCCCAACGCCTGACGCAACGTCACGCGCGTGGTATCGAAGCGCTCGGCCAGCACGCGTTCCGAGGGCAATCGCCCATCTTCAAAGGCATCAGGGTCCTTCAGCTGTTCGCGCAGGCGATCGGTAAGGTGGAGGTAATACGCATCACTCATGACGAGGGGTCCTGACCAAAGATGAAGGGGTTGCCACTACCGGGTAATAACACGGCGCCGCTTGCCCCGCCGGCGAAGAAAATGCCCGGGACTCTGCGCCGCCAAACGGCTGGACGCTCCAGAAACTATCACATTCGCGTGACTCGCACTGGCCTGCCAGCTTACGTGCCGCTGGCGCTGCAGGGTTTCATGACAGCCGCCTGGTTGAGCTCACAGGCGTGGATGGCGGTGGGATGACACGCTGATGTTCAAGGAGGGGGTGAACGGACAATGCGCAGCCTCTAAAGACTGCGCATCGCATGGGTAAACAGGAAACGAATGACCGGCGGGAGAACTCAGAACTCGCTGACGATATTCAGGTACTGCTGCATGTCCCCGACCATGGCCTGCTCCAAGAGCTTGCCTGTCTCGATGGCATAGGGCTGCTGGAAGTGAATGTCCCACAGGTCTGACTCCGTGCGCCAATGCTCGTATATCACCAGCGTGTCGTCCTGCCCGTCGATGGTATACAGATCAAACACGAGATTGCCCGGCTCCTCACTGCGCGTCTTCGCCACATGCGTGGTGAATTGCTGCAGCAATCGAGCGCGATATTCTTCCTTGATCTTGAAGATGAAGAAGATACTGAATACCTCATCTTCCGGCTGCACGTGCCTGGGGTTCGCCTCATGCAATGGCGCCGGGTCAGTATCGTTCAAGGGCATCACCTCGAATGGCGATGCCAACGCCGTGTCAGCCAGTTTCAGCAGGGCTTGCGCGTATGGCTGATTCACATGTGCCTGATGAGCTTCGGCGCTTGCCCAGCGCTCGTAGGCGAAGATGGTGGTGGGAGAATCCTTGGCCGCGAAGAAACGCATTTCCAGCATCTCCGGTTCAGCCGCTGAGCCCAGCTTGTTGTCAGCCAAGGCCTGCTTGAAGGTAGCGAGTTGTTCGGGCTCGACGTCAAATTTCACGATCAAGGTGAGCATGGAGATGCCCCTTATAGTCAGTGGTTGTCATAGGCCCAACGGCAAGAGCTGTTACGTCACGTGGCAGCAGGTCTGTCTCGGGAAGTGACTGACACTATCTCTCGCTGCCTGGCTGAAAAACCCGCGGCGCAGAGAAAGACTTTCAATGAAACCTTGAACGTGAATACAGCCCCTTCCTCTGCAATGCGCCGCTTGAAACAAGAGACTGCGGCCTCACGCAGATTCAGAACGAAAGATCCCGCAGGCAGGGCTACAGGATCAACGAATACAGACAACTCATCGACCAGCTCACGTCCTCATCCCAGGCCCTGCTTGCCACTCGCGGCAGAGATCAGCGCCGCCCCACATGACGTGTGACAGCCGTGAAACGCTACCGGCTTGCCATTCAAGCTGATGGTGGGATGCCCCTAGATGATGCTGCAGATGCTGTGGCCATCCTTGGGACACCTTACCATGACCCCCACCACTGCCACCGGCTTGCCCTCCAACAGATAGTTGGACTGGGCATACACCACCTTGCCGCCATGTGTGGTGCTATCACCTGGCACTATAACGCCATCGCCGGAACTGAGCATCCGAGACCCTACAGCTGGGCCGCTTTGAAGACTCGCTCTCCCATGTGTCAACGTCCTCTTCCACGCCGAGTCAGCCGTTGCTTGGGCCATTGAGGGAGTCTTTTCCTCAAGCATTGGACAAGAAATACGCATGACGTAATGACAACGATTTATTTCACTTTCTGGCACCATTCAGAACACTCAGCAAATAAACACAACTCATGCCGAGTAATATTATTTATATAATACGTCATGTCTTTCATGCTGCTCTGGCACGTGTCACGCAACTGAACATCGTCGCACCCGCTCGTCCAATCATCGTTGAGGTGAATGAGAGGCAAGCTTTCCCCGCCAGGGTGTGGACATTGACATGCGCATAATTTATCGTTGCCAACGAATTTGATAACGAGAAAAAATAAAAACACCGTTTTGCCAAGCTTGGGGCTGACCAACAACTCGCATCAGCGCCCTTGCAAGGCTTGACCGATAACAAGGACGCGTATGCGATATCATTATTCCGATGAAGGCAGATGCATGCCACGCCGCCCTCCCCCAAGTTCCCGCCTGACCGGGAAGTGCCACCAACTCCGTCTTCATTGACCGAGATTGCCGATTATTGATGACGCGGCCCACGTGCTGCGCTGGATGCCATTTGCTTGAGCAAATGACGCAGAACTACGTCCACGGCTAAGAACCTTCCCCTCCTTACTCGTCGCTATCGACAACCGTTTGCCCTTAGGCGACTGCGTTGCGTAGCGCCCTGTTTCCCTACCGAGGGCCAGTTCTTGAATAACGAATCGCTATATCAATTCTCTACCCTGACTGTCGTACTGCTGCTGCTTGCCTTCTATGGCGGCACCTACCTGATGACGCTGGGGATCCGCAAGAAAAATGAAGATGCCGATGCCTTCATGGTCTCCAACCATCGCGTTGGCTTCGGCATGGGCGCGGCAAGCATGACGGCTACCTGGATCTGGGCGGCCTCCTTCTATGCCGCCGCCACCTCCGGCTATACCTATGGTGTCTCAGGGCCGATCCACTATGGCCTGTGGGGTGCACTGATGATTCTGTTCATCTACCCCTTCGGTCGCCGCTTCCGCAAGCTGGCGCCCAATGCGCATACACTGGGCGAGCTGATCCATGCGCGCCACGGCTCCTCCAGTCAGCTGATTCTGGCGCTCTCCAACCTGCTGGGTAGCGTGATCAGCCTGATGGTCAACTTCACCGCCGCCGGGGCGCTCGTCTCCGTGCTCTCACCGCTGTCCTTCCAGGCAGGCGTGATCATGGCGGGTGTGGGGGTGCTGTTCTACACCCTGTGGTCCGGCTTCCGCGCCTCGGTACTGACCGACTTCGCGCAACTGGTTGCCCTGATGGCGATCGCCATCGTGATCATTCCAGCGGTGTTCTTCGCCATGGGCGGCCCGACGGAGCTGGTCGCTGGCCTAGATAATCTGACGCCTGAGCAGGCCAACTTCTTCTCGACGGATGCCATCCTGAACCAGGGGGCGCCCTTCTTCGTCGCTGTACTGGCCTATGCGATCGGTAACCAGACCATTTCCCAGCGCCTGTTCGCCGTCAACGAAGACCACATCAAGCCGACCTTCCTCACCGCGACGCTGGGCTATGGCGCCATCGTCATCGGCCTGGGCATGATTGGCCTGATGGCACTGACACTCGGGGTGGAGCCGCTCAACGGCGACATGAACAACCTCATCCCGCAGATGGTGTCCGAGTATCTGCCGCCGTTCTTCATCGCGCTGTTCTTCATTCTGGTGATCGGCTCGCTGTCCTCTACCGCGGATTCCGACCTTTCCGCGCTATCCGCCATCATCATGGCTGATGTCTATGGCAAGAATATCGCCCGCGGCAAGCCAGACCCGAAGCGCATGCTCTTCATCGGCCGCTTGACCATGATCATCGCCACAGTGCTGGGCATCGTCTTCGCCAGCTTCTCACTGGATATCCTGGTGATGCTGGTCTTCGTCGGGGCTCTGTGGGGCGCGATCGTTTTCCCGGTCATCGCCAGCTGCTTCTGGAATCGCGTGACCAACACCGCCTTCACCACGTCGGTCATCGTCGCGATGGTGATGTTCTGCCTGGCACGCTTTGAACTGGTGCCGCTGACGGGCATGAGCGGCCTGTTCTTCGAGCTGCTCGCCAGCATCGGCGGCGGCGTGATCATCGGTCTGATGGTATTCGGCTTCCTGGGGCGCATTCTCGGCATCATCGCTGCTGTCGCCGCCATGATCGCCATGCTGATCTTCGCGACCGACTTCCTGCGTGACTACACCGTTCTGCTCGCCTCACTGACCGCTTACGGCACCAGCACTCTGGTGTGTGTGGTCATGAGCCTCGCCAGCCGCCAGGAGCGCTTCGACTTCGACACCATCACCGCACGTGTCGGCAACTATGACGAAGCACTCGACGCAGACGACCACAAGACTTCAGCGCCCAACCAGCCACAGCCGGCGGCCTGAGCCTCGCATGAAGCTGGATAACGTCTGAAGACGGACAACAGGAGACATGCCCCATGACATTGCTTTTCGCTACCTATGTACTGATATGGCCAGCACTCACCCTGGCGGTATTGACCGTCATCTGTCGCGCGGTCGCACGTGATCGTCGCATCGCACGTGAAGAAAAGCGCGAGCTGGTATGAAGCTCTTGGCGTAATGTGACGCCATGAACGCAAAAGCCCGCCTCTGGAATGTACAGAGGCGGGCTTTTTTACAGCTTACCGAAGAATAGCCTATCTATCACACCTGCTCGACGATCCACTCATGCGCGGGGTCATTCTTGAACTTCCAGACCCGCTTGGGGCCGGCACTGTCGTTGAGACCACGCTGGCCATCAGAAAATCGAGCACATTTCCACGGGCAAGATCGAAACACTGGCAGGCGATGACGGTCTTAGCACCCTGCTCCTAGAACCATACCTCGCTCTGGACACCGAAGGCCCATTCGCCTCCCGTAAAGCCTGCACTCCCGAGGGCATCGTCTTCGGAGTAATCATTGAGCTCTTCATCCCAGTCACTCCAGGACGCGAACAAGCGAATTTCCGGACGCTTCCAGAAGCCACCGACTTCAGGCTTGAAGGTCGGTGCAATGGTGAACTTGCGATACCCGCCTTCCACGGCATTGCCTGTCGAGCCGGGGTCCAGGTCCATCCATTGATAGCTCAGCTCGTACTGCATCTCGAAATTCGTCGTCAGCTCATTGGCCAGACGCGCATTGAAGGTCGCCCAGGAATACTCATCTCCGTCGTCGTAGCGATCTTTGCTCACCTCTGCCAGAACGGCTGGTGCGAAGCGCCACTTGGGTGCGAGATAGGTCGTGCCGTAAAGCCCCAGACGAGTAGAAGTGGCGTCATCCGTCAGGTTCCCGTCAGCCCCGATGACCTTGGTCTCCGCGCCGAGCCCGCGACCATGCAGCACGGCGGCCTTGAAGCTGCCATCGGCGAGGCCAAAGAAGCTGTCGCCATGGTAGGCCAGCATGGTGTGGAAGCCGGAATCGGCCGCTTCGACCCCCGTGTCCATGGCGCGCTCTTCATTGTCTGCCGCCGACAGGGCACTGACCATCCACTGCCAGTGGCCGACATAGTTGTTCATGGTGAACGTCAGGTTGTCGGTATTGCCGCCAGTATCGGAGTCCTCTGTCGGGTATTCACTGTAACTGCGCCCGTAGACCGAGAAGTTGGCTTTCCAGTCATCGGCAAGCTGAACGTCGTAGATACCTGCGCCGGTCCCGGCGAGGAAGATGAAATCGCTGTCTAGCCAGTGGATATCGAAGTTGTCCCGATCGAAGCGCTTGCCCGCCCAGATGGAGGAGTTCTCGAAGGCGCCGGTAAAGCTCGGCAGATCGCTCAACTCCACGAAGACCTGTCGTACGTTCAGACTGGACTCGTCCGAGGTCCAGTCGTTACTGGTCTCTACTCCGTCGGCAATCATGGTGCGGTAAAGCGCCTTCGTCCCGTTGTCGTAGCGGGTCTTGTAGTTGAATACCGACTCGACGTAGGTGTCGGGCTCGTTCCCCAGCCGCCCGACCGCCCCGCCCACCGAGCCCGCCGGCGTGAGATAGGGGCCGCCTTCGATGCTCTTGCCTCCTTCGCCGATCAATAGCCCAGAGCGAGCATAGGCATTGAAGGAGAAACCTTCTTCGCCACTGGCCTGGCGCTCGACGGCCGCCAGACGCTCTTCGAGGTCCTCGGTCTGCGCGGTCACGCGCGCGGGTTGATCAGCCTCATTCGACTGGCGCTGAACGGCCATCGCGCGCTCTGCCTCGGCGGCGCGACGCTCAGCCGCTCTGGCCCGTTGTTCGGCGTCATCGATACGCTGTTCCAGCTCTGCGAGCCGCGCCTCGATATCGCCTGTCCCGTCGGCATTGGCGAGTCCACTGGTGCTCATGACCGCTATGGCAACGGCCATGACAAGTGGGGTCTTGAGCGGGTGCTGAGGGGGAGTTGTCATGTTGAAGAGAGCCTTGTTGTTGTTGACGAATCACTCGCTTGGCGATGATCAGCGAAGTGGCGCCTTCGTCATTGGCGTTGTCGTAGGCGCCATATTCACTTAATCGTTTAAGACCCTAGTGGCAATCTGGCCTCTCAGACACACGACTTATGTCGAAATTCGACCAAAGGGGAGCGATCACCGCGTAAAACTCCCATTTTTGGCGACATATCGGTGACAGTAAGACCAAAGTTCAGGTTGCGGATATCGACGCCAATCGTTTGACTGTGACTACGCCTTAATCGATTAAGAAGCCACCATCGGACGACGTTGTGACTCTCCCCCACCCAGTCGTCCGATGCGGGTCAAACAACAACAAGTGACGAGGATCCACCATGCAACGCAAGACGCTAATCGCCTCAAGCTTCGCCCTGCTGGGAGCGGCCACCACCGCCCCTGCGATGGGCGCGGACCTGACCATCTCCTGCGGTGCGGTCGGGGCCGAACTGGAATTCTGTGAACAGGGCGTCGCTGCCTGGGAAGACAAGACCGGCCATGAGGTCGATATCGTCTCCACGCCCAATTCCTCGACGGAACGCCTCTCGCTCTACCAGCAGATTCTGTCAGCGCAGTCCGGTGACATCGACGTCTTGCAGATCGATGTGGTCTGGCCGGGCCTGCTCGGCAATCACCTGCTTGATCTGCACCAGACGCTCGGCGAAAAGGCATCGCAGGGCCACTTCAAGACCATCATCGACAACAACACGGTCGATGGCCGCCTGGTGGCCATGCCCTGGTTCACGGATGCCGGGGTGCTCTACTACCGCAAGGACCTGCTGGAGAAATACGGGTTCGCACCTCCCGAGACATGGCAGGAGCTGACAGAGACTGCCACGCAGATCCAGGCAAAGGAACGCGAGGCCGGCAGCGAGAAGATGTGGGGTTACGTCTTCCAGGGGCGTGCCTATGAGGGCCTGACCTGCAATGCGCTGGAATGGGTCGCCAGCAACGACGGTGGCGCCATTGTCGATGCCGATGGCGAGATCACCGTCGACAACCCCAATACGGCCTCCGCTCTCGACCTGGCCGCCAGCTGGATCGGCGAGATCACCCCGCAGGGGGCGCTCAATTATTCCGAGGAAGAAGCCCGCGGCATCTTCCAGTCCGGCAACGCCGTCTTCATGCGCAACTGGCCCTACGCCTGGTCGCTGACCCAGAGCGATGACAGCAAGGTGGCTGGCAAGGTCGGAGTGGTCAAGCTGCCCCACGGCGCCGAGGGAGAAAGCGCGGCGGCGCTGGGCGGCTGGAACCTGGCGGTCTCGAAGTACAGCGAGAACCCCGAGCTCGCCTCGCAGCTGGTGGCCTTCCTCACCGGTGAGTCCGAGCAGAAACGCCGGGCCATCCAGGCCGCCTACAACCCGACCCTCACGGCGCTGTATCAGGACGAAGAGGTGCTCACCGCCGTGCCCTTCTTCGGCACGCTCTACGACACCTTCACCAATGCCGTGGCACGTCCGTCTGCCGTCACCGGTGACAACTACGGCCAGGTCAGTAACGCCTTCTTCAATGCGACCCACAGTGTGCTGAGCGGCGAGCAGAGCGGCGCCCAGGCCGTGGCTCAGCTGAAGGGCGAGCTGGCTCGCATCAAACGTCGTCGCTGGTAACCCGGGAGGTTTCGCATGACAACCACGCTCAATGAGTCAGTGCCGACGGACACGCCCTCGGCCCGGACCCGCAAACGCGGCACCAAGGTCAGACGCCAGCGGGTACGTGCGGCCTGGACCTATCTCGCGCCGATGCTGGTCGCGCTGGCCCTGGTGGCCGGCTGGCCACTGCTGAGAACCTTCTACCTCAGCCTGACCGATGCCTCGCTCTCGGACACGACCGGCGCCGCCTTCATCGGCTTTGAAAACTATCTCGTGAAGGACGACGGCGTCTGGTACGGCCTGCTGGCTGACCCGGTGTGGTGGAATTCCGTCTGGAACACCGTCTATTTCAGCGTCATCTCGGTGTCGTTGGAAGTCGTCTTCGGCATCATCGTGGCCCTGCTGCTCAACGCCGAATTCAAGGGGCGCATGCTGGTCCGCGCCGCGGTGCTCATCCCCTGGGCCATCCCGACCATCGTCTCCGCCAAGATGTGGGCCTGGATGCTCAATGACCAGTTCGGGATCATCAACCACCTGCTGATGGGGCTGGGGCTGATTGATGCGCCCCTGGCCTGGACGGCGGATGCCGATCTGTCGATGTGGGCCGTGATCATGGTCGATGTCTGGAAGACCATCCCCTTCGTGGCACTACTGGTACTCGCCGCGCTGCAGATGCTGCCCAAGGACTGCTATGAGGCCGCCGAGGTCGATGGCATCCACCCGGTGAAGGTGTTCTTCCGTGTCACCCTGCCATTGATCACCCCGGCCCTGCTGGTCGCTGTGATCTTCCGCCTTCTCGATGCACTGCGCGTCTTCGATGTCATCTATGTGCTGACCTCCAACTCGTCGAGCACCATGACCATGTCCATCTACGCCCGCCAGCAACTGGTGGAGTTCCAGGACGTGGGCTACGGCAGTGCCGCCTCCACGATGCTGTTCCTGATCATCGCGCTGGCCGTCGTGGTCTACCTCTACCTTGGCCGCCGCCAACTGGGAGTGGAGAAATGAATCAGACTCCGATGAACCGCTACCAGCTGACCCGACTCGCCAAGCATGTCGGCAAATGGGCCTTGATCGCCATCATCATCGTCTACGCCGTGTTCCCCTTCTATTACGCGGTGATCACCTCACTGAAACCGTCCAGTGAGCTGTTCGAGGTCAACTACTGGCTGACCTCTCTGGACTTCAGCAACTATGCCCAGATCTTTGCGCAGAAGAGCTTCCTACAGGCGATCGGCAACTCGATCCTGATCGCCTTGAGCGTCGTGTTGATCGCGCTGCTGCTGGGCATCACCGCCTCCTATGCGCTGGGGCGCGTGCGCTTTCGCGGCCGCTCCACCGTGATGCTGATCATCCTCGGGGTCTCGATGTTCCCTCAGGTCGCGGTGCTCTCCGGGCTGTTCGAGGTGATTCGCAGCCTGAATCTCTACAACAACCCCGGTGGCCTGATTCTCAGTTACACCATCTTCACGCTGCCCTTCACCGTCTGGGTACTGACGACCTTCATGCGTCAGCTGCCCATGGAACTGGAAGAGGCCGCGATCATGGACGGCGCCACACCGTGGGAGACCATCACCAAGGTCTTCCTGCCCCTGATGTGGCCGGCCATGGCCACCACCGGGTTGCTCGCCTTCATCGCGGCCTGGAACGAGTTCCTGTTCGCCTTGACCTTCACGCTGACCGACAGCGAACGCACCGTGCCGGTCGCCATCGCCCTGATCTCCGGCGGCAGCCAGCATGAGCTCCCCTGGGGCCCCATCATGGCCGCCTCCGTCACCGTCACCATACCGCTGGTCATCCTGGTGATGATCTTCCAGCGCCGCATCGTATCCGGCCTGACCGCCGGCGCCGTCAAAGGATAATTTTCATGTCATTGCTCGAAGCCCAAATGCAGACCTCCTCCAACTGGTGGCGCGGTGGCGTCATCTACCAGATCTACCCGCGCAGCTTCCTGGACAGCAACGGCGACGGGATCGGCGATCTGCCGGGCATCACCGCCAGACTCGATTACGTGGCCTCCCTGGGCGTGGATGGCATCTGGCTGTCGCCCTTCTTCACCTCTCCGATGCTCGACTTCGGGTATGACATCAGCGATTACCGTGATGTCGACCCGATGTTCGGCACCCTGGAGGACTTCAAGGCCCTGCTGGAGCGCGCTCACTCGCTCAATCTCAAGGTCATGATCGACCAGGTGATCAGCCACACCTCCGACCAGCACCCCTGGTTCCAGCAAAGCCGTCAGGACCGCACGAATGACAAGGCCGACTGGTTTGTGTGGGCAGACCCCAAGCCCGATGGCACGCCGCCCAACAACTGGCTGTCGATCTTCGGCGGCTCGGCCTGGACCTTCGATTCGCGCCGCCAGCAGTATTACCTGCATAACTTCCTGACCAGCCAGCCCGACGTGAACTTCCATCACCCGGAGGCCCGTCAGGCTCAGCTCGACAACATGCGCTTCTGGCTGGAACTCGGCGTCGATGGCTTCCGACTGGATACCGTCAACTTCTACTTCCACGATCAGGCTCTGCGCGACAATCCGCCAGTGCCAGCAGGCGAAGCCAAGACACTGGGCGCGCCGGATTCCAACCCCTATACCTGGCAGCGCCACGTCTATGACTTGAGCCGCCCGGAAAATCTCGACTTCCTGAGAGACCTACGTGCCCTGATGGATGAATACCCCGGCACCACCACGGTCGGTGAAATCGGTGACGACAAGCCGCTGGAGCGCATGGCGGAATACACCGCTGGGGGCGACAAGCTGCACATGGCCTACGGATTCGATCTGCTCAATGCGCCGCATTCCGCAGGCTATATCCGAGAAGTCATCGAGCGCTTCCAGCGCCTGGCCGGTGATGCCTGGCCATGCTGGGCCCTGTCAAACCACGACGTGGTGCGCAGCGCCACCCGTTGGGGGGCCCACGAAGACCCGGTGTCCTACCCCAAGGTCGCCCTGGCCATGGTGTTGTCACTGCGCGGCAGCGTCTGCCTCTACCAGGGTGAGGAGCTGGGCCTGCCAGAAGCCGAGGTGCCCTTCGAGCGTATTCAGGACCCTTACGGCAAGGTGCTGTGGCCGGAGTTCAAGGGCCGTGATGGCTGCCGGACCCCCATGCCCTGGCGTCAAGCGGCGCAAGGGGACTTCTCAAGTGTCGAGCCTTGGCTACCGATCGATGAGCGCCACCTGCCACTGGCCGTGGCCAACCAGGAAGACGACGCTAACTCTGTGCTTCATGCCACGCGGATTCTGCTGAACTTCCGCCGTCAGCATCCGGTCTTGCGTGAGGGGGACATTCAACTGGTCGACGTGGGGGACGAGCTTCTGGGCTTCCTGCGTGAGCATGACGGTCAGCGCATGCTGTGCCTGTTCAATCTCACAGGCACTGAACTAAGTACCGCGCTGCCGCAAGCCTACGCAGGCGGCGCGCGTCTTCTCAAGGGCACGGGTTTCACTGCCGAACTGGATGAGGCTCAGCCCCAGACAGCGCGCCTGGTACTGCCGCCCTATCAGGCTGCCTTCCTGGCACTCGACTAACCTTCTTTCGAAAGCCGGTGCCGAGCACCGGCTGGGAGTCGCAAGATGACAAGCGTAACCCTCTCCAAGATCAACAAGACCTTCGGCAGCACGCACATCATCAAGGACCTGGACCTGAAGATCGGCAGCGGAGAATTCGTGGTCTTCGTCGGGCCGTCAGGCTGTGGCAAGTCGACCTTACTGCGCCTGATCGCCGGGCTGGAATCGATCACCGAGGGTGAGATGCATATCGCCAACGATCTGGTCAATGACCTCCCCCCGCGTGAGCGCGGCGTGGGCATGGTCTTCCAGTCCTATGCCCTCTACCCGCACATGACGGTGTACGAGAACATGGCCTTCGGCCTCAAGCTTGCCAAGACCGACAAGGAAAGCGTCGAACAACGCGTGATGGAGACGGCGCGCATCCTTCAGCTCGAGGAGTTGCTGCACCGCAAGCCCAAGGCGCTTTCCGGCGGCCAGCGACAGCGCGTCGCCATGGGGCGCGCCATGGCGCGTGAGCCGAAGATCCTGTTGTTCGATGAGCCGCTCTCCAACCTGGATGCCTCACTGCGGGTGCAGATGCGCAATGAGATCGCCCGCCTGCACCACCGCCTGGGCTCCACCATGGTCTACGTCACCCACGACCAGGTCGAAGCCATGACCCTGGCCGACAAGATCGTGGTACTGCGTGATGGCCGTATCGAACAGGTCGGCAGTCCCCAGACACTTTATCAGGCACCGGCGACCCGCTTCGTGGCCGGCTTCATCGGCTCCCCGACCATGAACTTCCTGCCGGCGGAGCTATTGAGCAGCGATGCCAATAACTGTCGCATCACGACGGCCGGGATCGGCGAGCTGGGCCTGCCTCGCGATGCCGGTAGCGAGCGCGTTGGTAGCCGTCTGATGCTGGGGGTTCGTCCCGAACACCTCTGCCTGGAAGAGGCCCGTGGCGACAACGCCTTCGAGATCGTCAACGTCGAGTACCTGGGCAACGAAGTCTATGTCTATCTGGATCCGAAAGTCGGCGACAGCCTGCTGATCCACCGCAGTGAAGCCCCCAGTCAGTGGAAGATCGGCCAACGCGTCGCGCTGGTGCCGGACCTGGAGCACGTGCATCTCTTCGACAGCCAGGATCGCGCGCTGAGCCTGACCCAGCAACGCCAGGCAGCCTGACGTTCAGGGCCTGTTCTGCAGGGCTTTTTCTCGAGGGCCTGGCAGCCAGGACTGAGTGTCCAGCGCCTGCTCACGGCGCCTCAGGCCAACCGCTTCATTCTCCGCAAGGACCCCACGGGCGGGAGCCATGGTTCCCGCCCAGGAGACTCGCATGTCCACGATTCGAGACACCCAGGTGTCGGCCCACGATTGGTGGCGCGGCGCCGTCATCTATCAGATCTACCCGCGCAGCTTTCAGGACAGCAATGGCGATGGCATCGGTGATCTGCCGGGCATCCTCGAGCGCCTGGATCACATCGCCTCGCTGAATGTCGATGCGATCTGGCTATCCCCCTTCTTTACCTCGCCCA
The DNA here is from genome assembly GCF_983723665.1 of Cobetia sp. Taxonomy (NCBI): domain Bacteria; kingdom Pseudomonadati; phylum Pseudomonadota; class Gammaproteobacteria; order Oceanospirillales; family Halomonadaceae; genus Cobetia; species Cobetia sp. Next base: position 19,368 of record NZ_CFDJES010000040.1, read on the forward strand.
TGAAGGACTTCGGCTATGACATCAGCGACTATCGCGATGTCGACCCGATGTTCGGCACCCTGGAGGACTTCGACCGTCTGGTCGAGGCAGCGCATGCGCGCGGCCTGAAAGTCATCATCGATCAGGTGCTCTCACACACCTCCGACGCCCACCCGTGGTTCGAGGAAAGCCGCCAGAGCCGCGATAACCCGCGCGCCGACTGGTATGTCTGGGCAGACCCCAGACCCGATGGCGCACCGCCCACCAACTGGCAATCGATCTTCGGGGGCTCCGCGTGGCAATGGGACACTCGCCGCTGCCAGTACTACCTGCACAACTTCCTGATCGAGCAGCCGGACCTCAACTTCCATCACCCCGAAGTCGTGACGGCCATTCTTGAAGAAGTGCGATTCTGGCTGGAGCGGGGGGTGGATGGTTTCCGCCTGGACGCCATCAACTTCTGCACACATGGTGAGCTAAAGGATAACCCGCCGCGGCGTGAGATCGCCGAGGGCTTCATTGGCGTGCGCCCGGACAACCCCTACGGCTATCAACAACATCTTCACGACAAGACCCAACCCGAGAACCTCGCCGTTCTCGAACGGCTGCGGAGTCTGCTCGATGAATACCCCGGCACCACCAGCGTTGGCGAGGTCGGCGACGATGACTCCTTGCGCGTCATGGCCGAGTACACCCGGGGCGACCAGCGGCTGCACATGGCCTATTCCTTCGATCTGCTGACCGAGAACGCCTCACCCGGCCACCTCCTGGCGACCCTACAGACGATGGAAGCGCAGATCGGGGACGGCTGGCCGTGCTGGGCGCTGGGAAATCACGATGTCACACGTCTGGCAACGCGCTGGGACGCCGAAGCCTCGCCGGCGCGCCTGCGCCTCTATCTCGCCTTCCTGCTGACCCAGCGCGGCAGCGTCTGTCTGTATCAGGGCGAAGAACTGGGGCTGAGTGAAGCCCAGCTACGCCATGACCAGTTGGTGGACCCCGCCGGCATCACCTTCTGGCCACGCTACAAGGGACGCGACGGCTGCCGGACGCCCATGCCGTGGCAGGCCGGTGAGTCACATGCGGGCTTCTCTCGCGTGTCTCCCTGGTTGCCGGTTCCCGACTTCCATCATGCCTTGGCCGTCGACCATCAGGAACACGACCCGGCATCGCTGTTGAATGCCAGCCGGGAGCTGCTCGCCTTCCGCCGCCGTCACCCCGCCCTCAGCCGAGGAGAGATCCACTTCCACTCGCTGCATGAGGAAGTCATCTGCTTCACGCGTCTCTCAGGCGGCGAGTCGTTGCTGATCGCGCTCAACTTCTCTGCTCAGGCCCTGACTCTGGAGACCGCCTGGCGAGCGGAAGCCCTCGAGGATGCCCCCGGCATGATCAATGGTCACTGGCAGGCAGGTCGCCTGACGCTGCCGCCCCACGGCGTTGCCATCGCGCGCTGTGTTGGCGAGGTGCACTGAATCTCCCGCTTGCCGATCACGCGACTCACAAGGAGGTCATGATGACCCTGTCTCAACTCGATCCTCACGCACGCCTCGACTGGTGGCGTGGTGCCACGATCTATCAGATCTACCCCCGCAGTTTCATGGATGCCAACGGCGACGGCATCGGCGACCTGGCCGGCATCATCGAGCGCCTGCCCCATGTGGCCAGCCTCGGCGTGGATGCCATCTGGCTGTCCCCCTTCTTCACCTCGCCGATGAATGATTTCGGCTATGACGTCGCGGACTATCGGGATGTCGACCCGATGTTCGGCCACCTGGAGGATTTCAAGCACCTGGTCTCGCAAGCCCACCAGCTGGGGTTGCGCGTGATCATCGACCAGGTGCTGTCTCACAGCTCCGATCAACACGTCTGGTTCCAGCAAAGCCGTCAGGACCGCCACAACGCCAAGGCCGACTGGTATGTCTGGGCCGACCCGCTCCCGGATGGCAACCCGCCCAACAACTGGATGGCAGCCTTCAGTGGTCGCGCCTGGAGCTTCGATGCCAAGCGTCGCCAGTACTATCTGCACAACTTCCTGGCCAGTCAGCCGGATCTGAATTTCCATCATCCCGAGGTGCGCCAGGCGCAGCTGGACAACCTGCGCTTCTGGCTGGATCTGGGGGTGGACGGCTTCCGCTTCGACGTCGTCAATTACTACTTCCATGACCGCGCCTTGACCGACAACCCGGCGATGGCGCGCGAAGGCGTCAACCCGGGCAACCCGCAGAGCTATCAGCGGATGCAGCACAATATCGAGCAACCGGAGAATCTGGCGTATCTGGAGCGCATCCGCGACCTGCTCGATGAGTACCCGGGCACCACCAGTGTCGGCGAGATCGCCGGCAATGACCCTCTCCCGACCATGGCTGCCTATACCGCCGGCCAACGCCGCCTGCACATGGCCTACACCTTTGACCTGCTCAACAGTGATGGCGATGCCCGCGCGCTTTACGACGTGCTGACGCGCTTTGCCGAGCAAGGCGAAGACACCTGGCCTTGCTGGGCCCTGTCCAATCATGACGTGGAACGCAGTGCGACCAGCTGGGGAGAATCGCGCGCCCTGCTCGCCCTGACGGTGTTGTGTTCGCTGCGTGGCAGCCTGTGCCTCTATCAGGGAGAAGAACTGGGGCTTCCCGAAGCGGAGCTGGCCTTCGAGGACCTGCAGGACCCCTTCGGCATCAACCTGTGGCCCGAGATCAAGGGCCGCGATGGCTGTCGCACGCCGATGGTCTGGGATGACAGCCTGAACGGTGGGTTCAGCCGCTGCGCGACGAAGTCCGGCGTTGAGGCCACGCCCTGGTTACCGGTCTCCCCACGCCAGTTGCCATTGTCGGTGGCGCAGCAGGAAAACCGTGATGACAGCTTCCTGTCGCGAGCACGTCGCCTGCTGCGCTATCGCGGGACCAGCCAGGTGCTGCGCGAGGGTGATCAGACCCTGATTGCCCCCGAGCGGCTCCCGGACAACGTCTTCGCCAGCGTGCGCCAGCATGGAGCGCAACGCTTGCTGTGTCTGGCACACCTCGGGACAGGCGATACGCCGAGCGTGATCGACCCGAGTCAACTGGCGCCAGATATCACCACCTGGACCACCCTCGAGATCGCCGGTGTCACGGCGACACACGCCTCTCACCACCCCCTGTCGCTGATGCCAGGCAGCGCCATGTGGCTCGCCCTCAACTGACGCCTGGCAGATTCGATGCTTCACGGGATGCTCGGTGGATGACGGTCATCCCGGACGCCGCAACAACAATCACAATGATGGAGTCGCACGCCATGCCTTCTGTTATCAGCACCCCACGCCAACGGATGCTCACGACCCTCAAGGGTAGCGCCGGTGCCCTGTTGTTGAGCGGGGCCTCATTGACGGCACCCCTCGCACTGGCCACCGAGGTCACGATTGCCTGTGGCCCTGGCGGAGATTCCGACATGTGCCCGGAGCTCGCCCAGCAATGGGCTGAGCAATCCGGCAATCGTGTCAATGTGATCTCCACTCCCAACGACACCACCGAGAAGCTCTCGCTGTATCAGCAGCTGCTGAGCAGCGGCTCCAGTGACATCGACGTGCTGATCGTCGACATGGCGTGGCCAGGGCTGCTCGACGATCACCTGGTCGACCTTTCCCGCTATCTGCCCGACGACGCCACCGAGGGCTTCTTCCCCGCGCTGGTCGACAACGGCACCGTAGAGGGACGTCTGGTGGCCATGCCCTGGTACACCGACGCAGGCGTGCTCTATTACCGCAAGGACCTGCTGGAAAAATACGACCAGCAGGTGCCGGAGACCTGGCAGCAACTCACCGAGACGGCGCGCACGATCCAGGCGGCGGAACGTGACGCCGGCAATGCCGATTTCTGGGGATACAGCTTCCAGGGGCGCGCCTACGAGGGGCTGACCTGCAACGCACTGGAGTGGGTCGCAAGCCAGGGCGGCGGCACCCTGGTGGATGATGCCGGTGAGGTCACCATCGACAACTCGCGCGCCGCCGAGGCACTCGATCTTGCCGCCTCCTGGATCGGCAGCATCGCTCCGGAAGGTGCGCTGAATCATACCGAGGAGGAGTCACGTGGGTTGTTCCAGTCGGGCAATGCGCTGTTCCTGCGCAACTGGCCCTATGTCTGGAAGCTCAGCCAGGCCGAGGGCAGTCCGGTGGCAGGCAAGGTCGGCATGGCCCCCCTCCCGCATGGCCCGCAGGGCGAGTCACGCGCAACCCTGGGCGGTTGGAATCTTGCGGTATCACGCTACTCGGAGCACCCACAGGCCGCAGCGGAGCTGGTCGCCTACATCACCGCCGCCCCGCAGCAAAAGGCCCATGCCATGAAGATGGGGCGCAACCCCACCATCGAACACCTCTATCAGGATGACGAGGTGCTGGCGAGCAACCCCTCGATGGGGGAGCTCTATGAAGCGCTCAGAACCGGCGTCGCGCGCCCGGCCTCGGTGACGGGCGATGCCTACGCTCGCGTCTCCAATGCCTTCTTCAACCGCACCCATCAGGTGCTGTCGGGCGAGGAGACCGGTGCTCAGGCGGTGGAAGCGCTCGGGAGAGAACTCACCCGCATCGGACGCCGCGGCTGGTAACGCCAACGGCCTCACCCCGCCAGGCCTTGCGCCTGCAGACTGATGACGCCCGGAAGGTCTCGCGCAGAGACGCGGGGCCTTTC
>NZ_CFDJES010000041.1:0-15174 GCF_983723665.1 Cobetia sp.
TGAAAGGCGCAGTCGAGGGCGAGGCAGTGGTCGGCATGGCGGCATTTCCGGTCGCAGGAAGGAGCTTTCATGGTACGACCAGCCGCCAAGCAAAACTTGCCAGTTGTCATGGCGTGAGCCATGTTTCATGGCAAGAATTCATTGCGAGGTGAGGGTAATGGAGAAAATAGTGCTCGATGCCACGGACCGCGCCCTGCTGCGGCTGCTGCAGCGCGATGCCAGCCTGTCGTTGGCGGCGCTGGCGGAAGCCGTGCATCTGACCACGTCTCCCTGCTGGAAGCGCCTCAAGCGCCTGGAAGAGTGTGGCGTGATCACCGCACGGGTGGCGTTGCTGAATGCCGAGCTGATCGGCATGGGGCTGACGGCCTTCGTGCAGCTCAAGACCCGCGATCACTCGCGGGCCTGGTTCGAGCGTTTCGTGGCCATCGTCGAGGAGATCGAGGAAGTCACCGAGTTCTATCGCATGGCCGGTGACTACGACTATCTCCTCAAGGTGCAGGTCGAGGACATGAACGCCTACGACCGCGTCTACAAGCGGCTGGTCAACACCATCGACGAGCTGAGCGACGTGTCGGCCCGCTTCGCGATGGAGCGCATCAAGACGACCACCGCGCTGCCGCTGTGATGGCTGTCAGGCAGTGACGTCTGATCGCCGGTTGAGCACCGCGCGCCAGCGCGCTCAATAACCGTGCTCGCGGCTGATGCCGGTCAGCACCTCACCCCGCTGAATGCGACGAATGTTGTCGGCCAGCTGGTCGGCGGCCTCGGCCACCGGGGTCGGCGCGGCGGCATGCGGCGTGATGATCACGCGCGGCTGGTGCCACAGCGGACTGTCCTCGGCCAGTGGCTCGTGCTGGAAGACATCGAGCAGGGCGCCCCTGAGCTTGCCTTCCTCGAGCGCCGCGACCAGATCCTCCTCGACCACGCTGCTGCCGCGCCCCGGATTGATCAGCACGGCGTCGTCGGGCAGAGCCTGGAAGACCTCGGCGTTCAGCACGTCTCTCGTGGCCGGGGTATTGGGCAACAGGTTGATCACCGCCTTGAGGCCGAGCGACTCGTCGCCCAGCACTTGCTTGAGCGAGCGGCCGCCTTCGCCGGTCTCATGGTGGCAGGTCACGCCCTGCAACGTGTGGGCGCTGCGGCTGAAGCCATGTACCGGATAGCCGTCTGCCGCCAGCGACTCGGCGATCTGGCTGCCGATGGCGCCGAGCCCGAGTACCGCCACCGGGTACTGGTGGGCGCGCACCACGCGGTGTGGGGCCCACTGGGTGTCCGCCTGCTGTCTGGCGTAGCGGTCGAAGTCACGCCGAAAGTGCAGCAGGCCGTAGCGCACGTAATCCAGCATGTGGCTGGCCATGCCGGCATCGCTCAGCTTGAGTACCGGCACATCGTCAGGCAGTGCCGGGTTGTCGAGCAGGCTGTCGACGCCCGCGCCCAGATTGAGGATCGCCTTGACGTCGTGATCACGGTGGCGCTCGAACAGCGCCGCAGGCGGCGCCCACACCACCAGCACATCGCCCAGCATCTCGCCGTCATCGGCAACGATTTCCAGCGGCGCTTGTTTTGATGACGGTTCCGACGGCTGTTCCGACGACTCGCCTTGCCGCGACCCCTTGGTGCTGGCGGTATCGCACAAGCGCTGACGCAGAGCATCGCACCAACGTTCGGCGCGTTCATGATGTACCAGTATTCGCATGCTGTTCTCCTCTTCAGGGACGCTGGGTGGCGGGTCGGGATTGCTGCACTCTCCCGGCCTGTTCGCAGGCTCTGTTCGTGGCTCTGTGCAAAGGGGCTGGAGTTGTCGCCTCACCATGCGCCATTGCCTTGCGGGCATGGCCGGCTCGCGGGCGGCAATGGCGCAGGCCTTGCAAGGGCTCAAGCGAAGGGCGACAGTGCCAGAGTCGTCCTTTGACCCGTTGTTGGCAGAGTGACAGACTCGAATCCAGAGGGGAATTCGGATGTACGCATGTACGCCGACCCTGCCGACCCGCAGGGCGCATCGTTCGCTCGCGGCGCAGGCAGGCATTGTCAGCCCGATGCGGCTGGCAGGTCGGTCACCCGCCGCCTGGCCCTGCGTATGGCCACTGGCTCCGCCCCAACGTGCTGCTTGCCTCAAGGCCTGATCGAAAAGGAGCGCTGCATGAGTCAATTCCCGCCCCATACTGGTGCGCCCCAGCCAGCCTTCGCTGGCCTGGCCACCTTGCCCAGCAGCGAGGCACCGGCCACCGAGAGTGACTGGACGCCACGTGCGCTGTCCGCTGGCCGTCAGGCCTTCACCATCGGCGAGTATCGCGCGCGCATCCATCGGGTGCGTGAGGCCATGGCGCGCGCTGGCATCGATGTGATGGTGATTTCCGACCCCTCCAACATGGCGTGGCTTACCGGCTACGACGGCTGGTCCTTCTATGTGCACCAGTGCGTGCTGCTGGGGCTTTCCGGCGAGCCGGTCTGGTATGGGCGCCGTCAGGACGGCAACGGCGCGCTGCGTACCTGCTGGATGGGTGAGGACAACATCCTGTGGTATCCGGATTACTACGTGCAGAATCCGGACATGCATCCGATGGAGTTTCTCGCCCAGTCCATCCTGCCGCAGCGTGGCTGGCACGATGGGGTCGTCGGGGTCGAGCTCGACAACTATTACTATTCGGCGCGGGCGCACCTGTCGCTGGTCAAGGAGTTGCCCCACGCGCGGCTGGTGGATGCCAACTCGCTGGTCAACTGGTGTCGGGCGATCAAGTCCGAGCAGGAAATCGCCTATATGCGCGTGGCCGGGCGCATCGTCGAGCGCATGCATTCACGCATCCTAGAGATGATCGAGCCGGGCCTGCCCAAGAGTGCGCTGGTCGCGGAGATCTACCGGGTCGGCGTCGAGGGCGTGATCGGGCCCGAGGGCGAGATTCTCGGTGGCGACTATCCGGCCATCGTGCCGCTGCTGCCCACTGGCAGTGATGCCGCCGCGCCGCACCTGACCTGGGATGACACGCCATTTCGTCAGGGCGAGGGCACCTTCTTCGAGCTGGCCGGCTGCTACAAGCGCTATCACGCACCGCTGTCGCGTACCGTGTTTCTCGGCCGTCCGCCGCGCGATTTCGTGCGTGGTGAGTCCGCCTTGCTGGAAGGCATCGAGAGTGGTCTGGCCATCGCCAAGCCCGGCAATCGCTGCTGTGACATCGCGCTGGCGCTGGGCGCGGCGATGGACAAGTACGGCTTCGACCGTGGCGGCGCACGCTGCGGCTATCCCATCGGCATCAGCTATCCGCCGGACTGGGGCGAGCGCACCATGAGTCTGCGCCCCAGTGACGAGACCGTGCTGGAACCGGGCATGACCTTCCACTTCATGCCCGGCATGTGGATGGACGACTGGGGGCTCGAGATCACCGAGTCGATCCTGATCACGGAAAACGGTGCCGAGCCGCTGTGTGATGTGCCGCGCCAGCTGTTCGTCAAATAGCCTGCCGACAAGTGTCAGCAGCCCGCCATAACAAGGAGTGGTGTCATGCGAGAGTCCCCCGTCAGTCTGACCATCGATCTGTTCGCCGATGGCGTTCAGCACGGTTTCTTCAAGCTGCCGATCTCGACTGACGAGTCGGCGTGGGGCGCGGTGATGACCCCGATCAGCGTGATCGCCAATGGTGAGGGGCCGACGGTATTGCTGACCGGCGGCAATCATGGCGACGAGTACGAAGGCATCACCGCGCTCTACAAGCTGGCGGCGCGTCTGACTGCCGAGGACGTGCAGGGCCGCGTCATCATCGTGCCGACCATGAATGCGCTGGCGGCCAAGGCCGGGCGGCGTTGTTCGCCTCTCGATGGCGGCAACCTCAATCGCAGCTTCCCCGGCAGCCCCACCGGCGGCCCGACCGAGCAGATCGCCGACTACTTCACCCGGGTGCTGGTGCCGCAGTGCGACTATGCGCTGGACCTGCATTCCGGCGGCCGCACCCTGGATATCCTGCCGTTCGCGGCCGCGCACCGTCTCGACTATCTCGAGGAGTCGCTGGGCGTCGAGCAGTGTCGTCTGCAGGAAGCCGAGAGCCTGGCCGGGGCGCTGGCCTTCGGGGCGCCCTCGGCGATGATGATGTTCGAGCTGGACGCCGAGGCACTCTACGACACCGCGGTGGAGCGCCAGGGCAAGGTCTTCGTCACCACGGAGCTGGGCGGCGGCGGTTCCACCACGCCGGAGCGTCAGGCGATCGCCGACCGTGGCGTCGACAACTTCCTCGCCTTCAGTGGTGTGCTGCGCGAGCGCAGTCGCGCGGATCTAGAGCAGGACATCGAGCGCCAGCGTGCCAACCAGGCGAACGCGCCGCTGTTGATCGACATGCCGGATGCCAGCTGTTACGTGCAGAGTGAGCATGAAGGGCTGCTGGAGCTGTGCGTGGCACTCGGCGAGCAGGTCACGGCGGGGCAATGCGTGGCGCGGGTCTATCCGCTGGGGCGCGCCGGTCAGGCGGCGGTGGAATATCGCGCGGCCCGTGATGGCGTGCTGGTGGCGCGGCGCTTCCCGGCCCAGGTGAGTCTGGGCGACACCCTGGCGGTGATCGCGGAAGTCGTGGACGACCTGGCGCGAGAGGCCTCATGAGCGCGAGTCCCTCCCGCTCGCAGCCAGCGCCGAAGCTGGATGCCTTCGATCTCAAGATTCTGGCGATACTCGAGCGCGATGGCCGTATCACCAAGTCGCGGCTGGCCGAGGAGATCAACCTGTCGGTCAGCCCGTGCTGGGAGCGCGTCAAGCGCCTCGAGCAGGCGGGCATCATCGAGGGTTATGCCGCCATCATCAATCAGCAGCGCCTGAGTGATCAGCAGGGTGGCGCTGCTTCGGGGGCTGCCCCGCGCACGCCGGTGTGGGTCGAGATCCACCTCAAGCATCATGATGCCGGCAGCTTCCAACGCTTCGAGCGTGCCATGCGAGAGGCGGATGAGGTGATCGAGTGCGTCGCCGTCGGCGGCGGGGTGGACTACCTGCTGCGGCTGGAGACCGCCAGCATCGATGCCTATCAGCGTCTGGTCGATCACTGGCTGGTGTCAGAGCTGGGCATCGATCGCTATTTCACTTACATCGTCACCAAGCAGGTAAAATAGGCGCGCCGGGCGCGGACTTGTCGTCATCTTGCCGTCCCGCTTTTCAGGCTCACTTTCCTGGCTCATTTTCCTTGATCGCAAAGGGGATCGCACGATGGATAGACTCACTGCCATGCAGGTGTTTCGCGCCGTGGTAGAGGAGGGCAGTTTCGCGGGCGGTGCTCGTCAGCTGGGACTATCCAACGGCATGGTCAGCAAGCAGATCTCGCGCCTGGAAGTCGAGCTGGGCGTTCGCCTGCTGATGCGCACCACGCGCAGTCTGCAGCTGACCGCCGAGGGCGAGCATTACCTGGCGGGTGCCTGTCGTGTGCTCAATGACCTTCAGGCGCTGGAAGACAGTCTTGGCGAGCGTCAGGGCGAGGTTCGGGGGCGCTTGAAGACGTCGGCGCCGATGGATTTCAGCATCCAGTGTCTGATGCCGGCCCTGGCGCATTTCCGCCAGACCTACCCCTATGTCGAGCTCGACCTGCGCCTGGAGGATCGCCATGTCGATCTCATGGCCGAGGATTATGATCTGGTGATTCGCGCCGGTGCGCTGTCTGATTCCAGCCTGATCGCGCGCCGGTTGGCGGGCACCCAGGTCGGAGTCTATGCCAGCCCGGGTTACCTGGCCGAGAATGGCACGCCCGAGGTGCCGGAAGACCTTGCCCATCACCGCTGCCTGAATTACACCCAGCAGCGCGAAGGGCCGGTGTGGAGCTTCATGGTTGACGGGCGGCCACGCAAGATCCGCCTGTCGCCGACCTTCAGCTGCGACAGCGGGCGCGGGCTGGTCGAGGCCGCTGCCCAGGGCATCGGCATTACCTGCAAACCGGATTTTCTGGTGGCCAATGACGTCGCCAATGGCCGCCTGGTGCCGCTGCTTGTCGACTACTGGTGCGCGCCGGTGGATATCCATCTGGTCTATGCCGAGCGCGACATGCAGCCGGCACGCCTGCGGGCATTGATAGAGGTGCTGTGTGAGCACTTCGCGCGGATTGGCCACACGATGATGCCCGACGTGCTCGCCACGTCATCGACAGCCGTCCGCGACACCACGGCCGTGAATGATGCCGGGCAGAACGATCTGTCACCGCTCGAGGCTGTGAAGCCGGGTCTGCGGCCGTGATAGACTCCGCGCCCTTGTCCCGTCTGTTCGAGTCGCCCGTCTCCATGATGATTGTCGCCAGCGGTATCTGCCGATGAGTCCTGCCCGCCCAGGCGACACGCCTGCCTCTGCTTCCCGTTCTTCTGCCCCGGTGCTGGTCTTCGATTCCGGCGTCGGCGGGCTGTCCGTCGCCGCCGAGATCCGCCGCCAGTGGCCGCAGCTGTCGCTGGCCTATGTCTGTGACAACGCCGCGTTGCCCTATGGCACCAAGCCGGATGACTGGTTGATACCGCGCATCGTTCAGGTGTGCGTGGCGGCCGTCGAGGCAAGCGGGGCACGGGCGTTGGTGGTCGCCTGCAATACCGCCAGCACCCTGGCGCTGACGGCGCTACGCGCAGCGCTGTCGATTCCGGTGATCGGCACCGTGCCCGCCATCAAGCCGGCGGCGACGTTGGCACGTGCGCGTCAGAGTGCAGCACGTCGTGAGAAGTGCGAGCCGCCGGTCTTCGCGTTGCTGGCGACATCCGCCACGGTGCGTCGCGCCTACACCGAGCAGCTGATTCGTGACTTCGCCGCCGACTGTCGCGTGATTCGCGTCGCCGCCGATCCTCTGGTCGCGGAGGCCGAGCGGCGTCTGCGCGGTGAGCCGGCGCGCCCCGAGGTGGTGGCGGCCAGTCTGGCTGATCTGGCGGCGGTCGAGGCGCTGGAAGTGGTGATTCTCGGCTGCACGCATTTCCCGCTGCTCGGCGCCGACATCTCGCAGGTGCTGGGCGAGTCTCGGGTGGCGCTGGTGGATTCCGGCGCGGCAATCGCCCGCCGCGTGGCGGAGGTGCTGGCGCTTGGTGCTGCGGCGCAAGCGGCTGATCAGCAATTCGCTCAGGCTGCTCAGCAAGTCGCCCAAGAGGCTGAACAGCAAGTCGCTCAAGCGGTTCAACCAGCACCGCATGAGCACATGGCGCTGGCGACGGATGCCCGGCAGCCGGGGCTGGCCACGGCGCTGGCCAGTCAGGGTTTCGCCGCGCCGCAGGCGCTGGCGTTCGACGACTGAGGAGCAGGGGCGTTGACTCTCGCGGCCCTCTTGCACCTGCCTGCTCCCGCCTTGGCTCGCCATTTGGCGCTTGAGCTTCGCGCTGCCGATGGTAGGCTAGCGCGCCCAACCTTTGAATGGACGTGATCGGCATGGTTCACCATGACGTCCCCGCGTCCCTTTGCTCATCGTTTCAGTGCTGCGGTATGCCCGCAGGCAGGAGTCAGTGTGGCCATCGCCGTCGTCGATCCCAGTCAGTATGAACAGCAGCTCGCCGAGAAGGCCGAGCAGACCCGCGCACGTTTCGCTGCCTTCGATGCGCCGGAACTCGAGGTGTTTCCCTCGCCGCCCAGCCATTACCGCATGCGTTGCGAGTTCCGGATCTGGCACGAGGATGATGACCTCTATTACGCGATGTTCGAGGTCGAGTTCGACGACGAGGGCAACAAGAAGAAGACGGTCGTGCGCATGGACGACTTCCCGGTCGCCAGCCAGCGCATCAATGAATTGATGCCGCTGCTGCGTGAGCGACTCAAGGCAAGCCCGGTGCTGCGTGAGCGTCTGTTCCAGTGCGAGTTCCTCACCACCCTGAGCGGCGAGGCGCTGGTCACGCTGATCTACCATCGCAAGCTCGGCGAAGACTGGGAAGCCGAGGCGCGTGCGCTGGAAGAAGAGCTCGATATCATGATCATCGGGCGTTCGCGCAAGCAGCATATCGTGCTGACGCGCGATCACGTCTTCGAGCGTCTCGAGGTCGATGGCCGCGAGTACGTCTATCAGCAGGTCGAGAACAGCTTCACCCAGCCCAATGCCGAGATCTGCCGCTCGATGCTCAGCTGGGCACGAGACGTGACTCATCCTGACAAGGCGCAGGCGGAAGGCCGTGAGCAGGGCGATCTGGTCGAGCTCTACTGCGGCAACGGCAACTTCACCATCGCGCTGGCCGAGAACTTCCGCCGCGTGCTGGCCACCGAGATCTCACGCACTTCCGTGGCCTCGGCGCAGGTCAACCTGGCGGCCAATAGCATCGACAATGCCCAGGTGGCGCGCATGTCGGCCGAGGACTTCTCGCTGGCGCTGGCGGGCGAGAAGGCGGGCCGTCGTGTCGCGGAGATGGACCTCGACAACCACGACTTCCGCACCGTGCTGGTCGATCCGCCGCGTGCCGGCCTCGATGCCGACAGCTGCGAGCAGACCGCGCGCTACGAGCGCATCGTCTATATCTCCTGCAACCCGCAGACGCTGATCGACAACCTTGAAGTACTGTGTCGCACGCACCGTATCGAACGCTTCGCGCTGTTCGATCAGTTCCCGTATACCGACCACCTCGAATGCGGTGTCTATCTGGTTCGCAGATAAGCGCATCTTCACACCGACAGCCGATGTCACGCCTGCATGAACGAGGTATCGCGCCAATCGTTTGAAAAACCAGAGCCCCGTCGTCATCTACCTGTCAGGTAGGGGACGACGGGGCTTTTTTGCGCACATGACAGTCACTCGAATTAGACTTTCGTTTCATGCGCGGACCGCCAAGTCAATACCCGATGCACAGATGTAATGCTGCATGACCAATATGGAACAGGCATGGGGCAGAGGCGCAGACTGCGCTAGTCTGTGATGCACTGCATGAGTCTGTGCTGCAACGCCTTTTTGGCCGGCGCAGACTCTCTATGACTATTTTCCCTGATACATCCATCAGGTCAGTCGAGGTGATTGATGCTACACGTGGCGACGGACGGCAAGCAGGAATTTCTTGCGCAGCTCGAAGAGCAGCTGGACAAGCGACTTCCCAAGGACAAGGTGGACGTGATCGCGGCGTTTGCGCGCGACTATCACGCAACGGCCTCCTTCGAGGACATGGCCGAGCGCAAGCTGGATGACCTCTACGGTTCCACCCTGGCCGTATGGCACTTCCTGCAGAGCCTCGAGGCTCCCAAGGTGCGTGCCTACAACCCGGACTTCGAGAAGCATGGTTGGCAGTCGACGCACACCATCATCGAAGTGCTGCACCCGGACATGCCGTTCCTGGTCGATTCCGTGCGTATCGAGCTCAACCGTCGTGGCATCACCGTTCACGCCATCCACAACGCCGTGCTGGCCGTTGCACGTGATGATGCCGGTCAGCTGGAGCGCGTGACGGCACCGCGTGCCGAGAACGCCCCGCAGCACCGCGAGTCGCTGATCTACATCGAGGTCGATCGTCACAACGACGCCGAGACGCTGGAAGACCTCGAGACCAGCCTGCGTGAAGTGCTGGCCGAAGTGCGCGTTGCCGTCGCTGACTTCGACGCCATGCGCAGCCAGGGCGCCCAGGCGCTGCAGGAGCTGCGTGACAACCGTCCGCCGACCGTCTCCGAGGCTGACCATCAGGAAGCCTGCGACTTCATGCAGTGGATGGGCAACGACCACTTCACCTTCCTGGGCTATGACGAGTACACCGTCGATGAGCAGGAAGACGGCACCCGCGTGCTGAACAAGGTCGAAGGTTCCGAGCTGGGGGTGCTCAAGCTGGACCTCGAGCGCTATCACGAGCAGTCCCGTCACCAGCAGAGCGTCAACAGCGATCAGTACGTGCTGATTCCGGAGCTGCTGTCCTTCGCCAAGAGCGCCTTCCACGCCCGCGTGCACCGTCCGGCCTACCCGGATTACATCACCGTCGAGCGCTTCGATGAAGAAGGCCGCGTGATCGGCGAGCGCCGCTTCCTGGGGCTCTACACCTCCACGGTGTACAACCAGAGCCCGCGCAACGTGCCGATTCTGCGTCGCAAGGTGCAGGACGTCATGGAAGCCGCCGGCGTCAACCCGAAGGGCCACAACGGCAAGCACCTGCTGCAGATTCTGGAAGTCTATCCGCGCGATGACCTCTTCCAGATCTCCACGGACGAGCTGACCCGTACCGCCACCAGCATCCTCAACATCCGCGAGCGTCGTCGCGTGCGTCTGATCGTGCGTGAAGACCGCTTCGGCAAGTTCTTCTCGGTACTGGTGTTCGTGCCGCGCGACGTCTATTCCACCGACCTGCGTGTGCGCATCCAGAATCTGCTGTGTGAAGAGCTGAACGCCACCTTCGGTGACTTCACGCCGTATCTGTCCGAGTCCGTGCTGACACGTATCCAGTTCATCCTGCGCTTCAAGGGCGATGAGCCGGGCCAGTACGACATGCGCGCGCTGGAGAACAAGATCGCTCAGCTGGCCCGCAGCTGGCGTGACGAGCTGCACGCCGCCATGGTCGAAGGCTTCGGTGAAGAGCAGGCCAACGAGCTGATGACTCGCTACCGTGATGCCTTCCCGGGCAGCTACCGTGACGACTTCTCGCCGCGCACCGCCGTCTATGACGTGGGCCATCTACGCGCGCTGGACGAAGGCCAGGCCGTCGGCCTGAGCACCTATCGTCTGGTCGAGGACGACAACTCCGGCGTCAACCTGAAGCTGTTCCACAAGCATCAGCCGATTCCGCTTTCCGACGTGCTGCCGGTGCTGGAAAACCTCGGTCTGCGTGTCATCGGTGAGCGTCCCTACGAGATCACCCGCACCGATTCCTCCTGCTGGGTGCACGATTTCGATCTCGAGCATCACGGCAAAGGCGCGGTCGAGCTCTCCGAAGTGCGCGAGAGCTTCATCGAAGCCTTCAAGAAGATCTGGTCCGGCGAAGCCGAATCCGATGCCTTCAACCGCCTGATCATCGGCTCTGGCCTGGACTGGCGTGAAGTGGCGATGCTGCGTGCCTACGCGCGTTACCTCAAGCAGATCCGCTTCGGTCTCTCCCAGGCCTACATCGCCAATGCGCTGGGCAGCCATCCGGACATCACCCGCGAGCTGGTGCAGCTGTTCAACCTGCGCTTCGACCCGCAGGGTCAGGGTGGCGAGGATGACGTCAACGCCTGCCGCGAGCGCATCAATGGTCTGCTCGACCAGGTCTCCAGCCTGAACGACGACCGTCTGCTGCGTCGCTACGTCGACCTGATGATGGCCACGCTGCGTACCAACTTCTTCCAGCCGGCGGAAGATGGCCAGGCCAAGGACTACATCAGCTTCAAGCTCGACACGCGCAGCATTCCTGACGTGCCGAAGCCGCGCCCGATGTTCGAGATCTTCGTCTACTCGCCGCGCGTCGAAGGTGTTCACCTGCGTGGCGGCAAGGTCGCACGTGGTGGTCTGCGCTGGTCCGACCGTCATGAAGATTTCCGCACCGAGGTGCTGGGTCTGGTCAAGGCACAGCAGGTCAAGAACGCGGTCATCGTGCCGGTCGGCGCCAAGGGCGGTTTCGTCTGCAAGCGCATGCCGGAAACCACCGACCGCGACGTGATCCAGAAGGAAGGTATCGCCTGCTACCAGATCTTCATCCGCGCACTGCTCGACATCACCGACAACCTGTCCGGCGGTGACGTGGTGGCCCCGACGGCCGTCGTGCGTTACGACGAAGACGACCCCTACATGGTCGTCGCGGCCGACAAGGGCACCGCGACCTTCTCCGACATCGCCAACGCCATCTCCAACGAGTACGGCTTCTGGCTGGGCGATGCCTTCGCCTCCGGTGGCGCCAACGGTTACGACCACAAAGGCATGGGCATCACCGCCAAGGGCGCCTGGGTCAGCGTGCAGCGTCACTTCCGCGAGATGGGCATCAACATCCAGGAAGACGAGTTCAGCGTGGTCGGTATCGGTGACATGGCCGGTGACGTCTTCGGCAACGGCATGCTGCTGTCCGAGAAGATCCGCCTGGTCGGTGCCTTCAACCACCGCAACATCTTCGTCGATCCGAACCCGGACACCGCGAAGAGCTTCGCCGAGCGCGAGCGTCTGTTCCGTCTGCCGCGTTCCAGCTGGGACGACTACGACAAGAGCCTGATCAGCGAAGGCGGCGGTCTGTTCTCGCGTGATGCCAAGACCATCGCCATCAGCCCGCAGATGAAGGAAGTCTTCGACATCAGTGCCGACCATCTGGCGCCCAACGAGCTGATCAACGCGATGCTCAAGGCGCAGGTCGACCTGATCTGGAACGGCGGTATCGGAACCTACGTCAAGGCGTCCAGCGAGTCCCACGCCGATGTCGGCGACAAGGCCAACGATGGCCTGCGTATCGACGGCCGTGAGCTGCGCTGCAAGGTGGTGGGCGAAGGCGGCAACCTGGGTCTGACCCAGCGTGGCCGCATGGAAGCCGCGGCCCAGCAGGGCGTGCGCGTCAACACCGACTTCATCGACAATGCCGGTGGCGTGAACTGCTCGGATCACGAGGTCAACATCAAGATCCTGCTGGACGACATCGTCGCCCGTGGTGATCTGACCGACAAGCAGCGCAACCAGCAGCTCGCCGAGATGACCGACGAAGTCGGCGAGCTGGTGATCAAGGACAACTATCGCCAGACCCAGGCACTGTCGCTCTCCGAGCAGCAGTCCAGGGAAGGTATGGGCGTCTTCCGTCGCTTCATCAATGAGCTGGAAGCGGCCGGCACCCTGGACCGTGAACTCGAGTTCCTGCCGTCCGATGAAGCGCTGATCGAGCGTTCCAACGCCGGTGAAGCCCTGACCCTGCCGGAACTGTCCGTGCTGGTCTCCTACGCCAAGAGCGATCTCAAGACCAGCTTGATCGCCTCTGACGTGCCGGACGACAGCTACGTGCAGCAGCACCTCGAGCGCGCCTTCCCGCGCGTGCTGATGGAGCGCTTCCCGGAAGAGATGTACCAGCACCGTCTGAAGCGTGAAATCGCCGCGACCCAGATCGCCAATGACCTGGTCGACCACATGGGCATTGCCTTCGTGCGTCGCCTGGAAGACACCACTGGTGCCGACAAGGCGGAAATCGCGCGTGCCTACATCGTGGCGCGTGACAGCTTCAATCTGGAAGCGCTGTGGACCCAGATCGAGGCCCTCGATCACCAGGTGCCGGCAGAACTGCAGTACCGCATGATGGGCGACCTGATGCGCCTGATGCGTCGTGCCACTCGCTGGTTCCTGCGTCAGCGCAGCTCCATGGGCGTCAAGGAATGCATCGGCCACTTCGCCCCGCGTCTGGCCCAGCTCTCCGAAAGCATCGGTGAGCGTCTCAAGGGCGAAGCCCGCGAGAACTGGGAAGCGCGTCGCGACAGCTATGTCGAGGCAGGCGTGCCGGAGGCCCTGGCCAGCACCATCGCCGCGACCTCAAGCCTCTATGCAGGGCTTGGCATCATCGAGGCGGCCAAGGCGACCGGCGAGAAGATCAATCGCGTGGCAGAAGCCTTCTACGGCATCGGCCATCGTCTGGAGCTGCCGTGGGTCGGTGACAAGATCAACGGCCTTGAGGTGCAGGACAGCTGGCAGGCGCAGGCACGTGAAAGCTTCCGCGATGATCTCGATCGTCAGCAGCTGGCACTGACCGTCAGCGTGCTCAAGCAGGACAATGCACCGCGCGAGATCGATGAGCGTGTCGACAGCTGGATGGCCAGCCACGAGAGTCTGGTCAGCCGCTGGTGCTCACTGCTCGGCGAGATGAAGGGCGGTGCTCAGCTGAGCTTCCCGCTGTTCGCGGTCGCCCTGCGCGAGCTGGTCGATCTGGCCGAGTCCAAGCGCGAAGCCTGATGCTTTCGGCCTCGGAGGCAGCAAGAGGCTGACGCAAGTGGCGAGCATCTGATGACTCGCTGATAGAAGCCCTCACCATTGGTGAGGGCTTTTTCATGTCGGGAATGAATAAAAAAGTGATAGCTGAAGCCTGCGGTAAGGTAACTGTCGTCAGCTGTCTGGTATGCTGAATGGCGACCAGTGCAGAGACTGATACAGGCCCTGATGGTTGCATCCTTTTCTGCAGGCCCTGTTTTCAGTCCTTGATTTTCAGACCCTCATTTCAAGTCTCGGAGTCGCTGCGGCGCTCGCTGGAGGCTTCTGTTTTCAAAGCATCAGTACAACAAGGCAGAGACACCATGTCACATCGTGCATTACCCCTCGCCTGCGCCCTCGCGCTCGGCCTGTCCACTCTGGCCTCCCAGGCCGTGCTGGCCGATGGCAGCCCCGCTCAGCAGCGTGCAGAAGAAGCGGCAGGCAAGCTGGACATCTCCAAGTTCCTCAAGCCGCGCAGTGATGCCCACAGCCAGAACTTCCTGTTCGGCGGCACCAGCGTGCACCAGTTCACCATCAAGGAAGCCGGACGCTACGAAATCGATGGCGTCGCCAGTTTCGATGTGACCGACCCCTACACCATGAAAGCCACGCTCGAGAGTGAGCAGGGTGAGGTCGTGGCCACTGCAGAAGGTGACAGGGCCTCTGATGGCTTGAACATGAATACCGAGCTTGAGCCGGGCGTCTACAAGCTGCGTGTGCGCGCCGACAAGCTGGGGGCTGGCAAGTCGGGCGGCAACACCTATGAAATCAACGTCGCAGGCCTGAGCGAGAGTGGCGAGAAGCTGTCTGCCGAGGAAAGCGGCATCGAGACCGGCAACGGCCTGGTCTTCCTCGACACCGATGGCGATGGCCGTCGTACCGCCTTCGTCGATGCCAACGATGAAGTCGCGACCATCAAGCCGGCCACCGTTGCCGCCGCCGAACAGGCCGCCCGTGAGAAGAAGGCTGCCGAGACAGGCAATGCGGCAGCTGAAGGCGCTTCCGCCACAGGCGCCGTCGCTACTACTTCGGCAGCCGCGACTGCTGCAGCCGAGACGTCTGCCGCTGCTGCCACGACCGCTGCTGCCACGGGCAGTGCAGCCGTGACGGAAACCGAGGCCGAAGCGGAGCCGGATCGTCGTTTCGACGAGATCGTCACCGATGTGCGCATTCTCGAGAAGGGCGAGGTCATGACCTTCGATGTCGCGGACCGCGGCACCGTGACCATCGACAGCGAGACCTTCCCGGGCAGCGAAGGTACCTACAAGCTGCAGATGCGCCTGCTGGACGAGAGTGGCAATACCGTCGCCAGCGACAAGGGCGAAGGCTTCCAGGGCGACTTCCACCTCAAGACCGTGCTTGAGCCGGGGCGTTACACCGTCTGGGTCAGCGGTCAGAAGTTCGGCTC
>NZ_CFDJES010000041.1:15274-22192 GCF_983723665.1 Cobetia sp.
CCGGCGCGCAGTGTCTGTCCCCGCGGGCTTCGGGTATACTTCGCGCCCAGCTATGCTGTCGTCACGACCCTGCCGCCCGCTGTCTGGAGATCATCATGTACTCGTTTGCTCGCTCGCTTCTCTTCAAGCTCGACCCGGAAACAGCTCATGGTGTGACGCTGAGTGCGCTGGACATGGCACATCGCCTCGGCATGGCGCGCGGTCTGGGCGGTGAAGCGCCGCGTGATCCGGTCTCGCTAATGGGGCTCGAATTCCCCAATCGCGTTGGCCTGGCGGCAGGTCTCGACAAGAATGCCGATCACCTCGATGCGCTTGCCGCTCTGGGCTTCGGCTTCGTGGAGGTCGGCACGGTGACGCCGAAAGGGCAGGACGGCAATCCCAAGCCGCGTCTGTTCCGGCTGCCGGAGCATCAGGCGATCATCAACCGCATGGGCTTCAACAATGCCGGAGTCGAGCATCTGGTCGCGAAGGTCAAGGCCAGTCAGGCGCGTGCTGCCTTTGGTGTCGTGCTGGGGATCAACATCGGCAAGAACCTGACCACGGCGGTGGATGATGCATTGAGCGACTATCTGGTCTGCCTCGATGCCGTGCATGCGCATGCCGACTACATCACCGCCAATATCTCGTCGCCCAATACCCCGGGGCTGCGCAATCTGCAGTTCGGTGATCATCTCAGCCAGCTGCTGGCCGGGCTTCGCCAGCGTTGCGATCAGCTCGATGCCGAGCGCGGCAGGAAGGTACCGCTGGTGATCAAGATCGCGCCCGACATGGACAGCGAGGAAATCCTGTTCGTGGCGCGGGCGTTGGCGGACAACGGCATCGATGGCGTCATCGCCACCAACACCACCATCGAGCGTACGGCGGTCGCGGGTAGCCCGCATGCGCAGGAGGCGGGCGGACTTTCCGGCGCCCCGGTGCGTGAATCGTCGACGCGGGTGATTCGTGGCCTGCGTGAAGCGCTGCCGAACATGCCGATCATCGGTGTGGGCGGTATCACCGATGGCGAGAGTGCGCGTGAGAAGATCGCCGCGGGGGCGGATCTGGTGCAGCTGTATTCCGGGCTGATCTACCGCGGCCCGGCATTGATCGGTGAGTGCGCGCGTGCACTGGAGAAGGCCGATACCCTGATCAAGGTGTGATCCGGCCTGGGCTCCGTCGCAGCGTGATGCTGGTATCTCCCACTCACGGCGCTTCAAGAGAGGGGCGAGTGGGGAAGGGCTGACACAGAAAAGCCGCCTCCTGACATCAGAAGGCGGCCTCGGTACCGGCGTGAATGATGATATGACAACGGCAGGGAAGTGATGCGTGATCTGCCGTTGTCGTGTTGGCTGCCATGTCCAGCCAGCGTGCACGATGCGAAGCGCTTTTGCCGTCAGAAACGGCGGTTGGGGGTTGGCCCCTTGAGCTCATCGGGTGCGTGGATGGTTGAAGCAGGCCTGGAAAGAACCTGCTGATGCAGTCAAGGTGAACGTTTGCCCGTGTCGTGCTCCGCGCTGGACCGTCGTCCTCGCAGGCCGTCGCCTGCTGCGCCTCCTCTTCTGGAGCCATACCACGATTGAAACGACACGAGCGCCAACATCTCGGCCTTTCAGGAAGTGAAGCGAGTCGGCCCCATTGCCTACTGCGTCTCTTGCCTGTCAGTGCCGCGCGTCATCAAGATAGAAATAAGGCGTTACCTCCCTGGTGATTTGACGTGTCGCTGGGCGACTTCCGTGGGATTTTCCGGGTGATGTCGCTAAACCGACTCACCGTGAACACCTCGAGTCCTCTCTGTACGTGCCAGCCGACCCTGTAACATGTCAGGAGCCGGTGGCGTGATGCCGGAGAATCCGCTTGGGCAGCGCATCAGGCTGCGTCGGCGGGGTGAAAGGCGCCAGGCGCCGTATTGCCAGTGTCATTCCGTGACGTGCCGCTTTCCTGAAATGGGATGACCTCCTGGTCGCGGATGATGAACCTTGGCGTCATGCGGTGCTCAGCTGAGCACCATGGGGTTCTTGTGGATGCCGGAGACGCCGGTCATTCCCGACCACTGGTCCCCGCGGCCTTCACGCCAGCCGCTCATCCAGAATTCACGTAGATTGACATCGATACTGGGACAATCATCACGGGAACGGCCGGTGACACCAGCCTTGTAGCCGTGAACATAGGCACGCTGAAAGCGATCACGTTTCTGTCTCTTCATGGATGACCTCTAAGTGAGAACCCATCGGCACTGTGTGCCAGTGATGGAGAGACGTACCCGGCGAGACCTTGTCTGGCCGCGGTTGTCCCTGCCATTGGACATGCCGAGTGAGAGAGTTGGCCGATGCCCTGTCGGGCACTGCCGGCCTCGTGCATCATCACCTCGCGTCGTTGGCCATTCTTGTCGGAAAAGGTCACGAGTGTGAGATGATGGAAGGTCTTGCCTGTATATGCTCGAGCGTGATGGTGAAAGAGCGACTGCCTTGCCGTGCCGGAAGTCCGATCTCCTGAGCGGCACAGGTAGGCTGCCCGAATGAGGCTCGTGTCCCTTGATCCTCTATTTCGCATGGCGTGTCACCTTTCCGAATTGCAGCTACACCTATAGTTTTTAGAACACTGCCTCTGGCTTGTCGACAGCCGTATAGGAATATCGCTAGTGCCAGAAGCCAACTCACAGGAATAAGTCCGGCACCTGCCGGTGAGAGATTCATGACTGATACGACCTCTGCGACTACACCCCGCGCGCCCAGCAACTCGCTCTCTACCTGGTTTGCGACCTGCCCGCGTGGCATCGAAACGCTGCTGGCCGATGAGCTGACGGCTCTGGGTGCCGAGGTGACTGGCACGACCGTCGCTGGCGTACACTTCAACGGTAGCCAGGAAACCGCCTACCGCACCATCCTGTGGTCGCGACTGGCCAACCGCATCATTCGTCTGCTCACTCGCGTGGGTGGCGTCGACACCGGCGAGCAACTGCGCAAGGCGAGTGCGGGTGTCGATTGGGCGATGGAATTGCCGGATCGTGCGTCCATCGCCGTCGATTTCCACGGAACATGGAAAGACATTCGCCACACCTTCTTCGGTGCCCAGACCGTCAAGGACGGCATCGTCGAGGCGATGTTCGAGGAAGGCCGCAACAAGCCGACCGTCGATGGCAAGAATGCAGATCTGCGCATCTACGCGCACCTGCACAATGGCTACATCACCCTGGGCATCGACCTCGTGGGGCGCAGTCTGCACCAGCGTGGCTACCGTCCTGATCTCGCGCATGCGCCGCTGAAGGAGAACCTGGCGGCGGCCCTGCTGATGCGGGCCGACTGGCCGGCGCGTGCGGCGCGTGGCGAGAGCCTGGTCGACCCGATGTGCGGCTCCGGCACGCTGCTGATCGAAGCGGCCTTGATGGCGGCGGATATCGCGCCGCAGTCGCTGAACCAGGAGTTCGCCTGCCGTCACTGGGGGCGCCATGACGAGCGCATCTGGAAGGGCCTGTGGGAAGAGATGGAGCAGCGTGCCATTGCCGGGCGCCGCAAGGTCACTGCACGTCTGTTCGGTCGCGATCACAGCCCGCAGGCGATTTCTGCCGCGCGCTCCAACGCCATGCGTGCCGGCATTCCGGCGCTGATCGAGCTGGAAGGCGCCTCCGTCGCCGAGCTGACCTGTCCCGAGGGCGCCACCACTGGCCTGGTGATGACCAACCCGCCCTATGGTGAGCGTCTGGGCGAGCTGCCGGCACTGGTGCCGCTCTACGCAAGCCTGGGTGAGCGCATGAAGCGCCACTTCGGCGGCTGGACGCTGGGCATGTTCACCGGCAATCCGGATCTCGGCCATCGCCTCGGCCTGCGTGCGCATCGCCAGTACGCCTTCCGCAACGGTCAGCTCGACTGCAAGCTGTTGATGATCGACGTGGCGGCGCGTGAGCGTGCGGTCGACGAAGACAGCGTGGCCGAAGATGCCCGCAGTCAGCCCGCGCTGAGCGAGGGCGGCCAGATGTTCGCCAATCGCCTCAAGAAGAACCAGAAGTCATTGGCACGCTGGCTCAAGCAGAGCGGTACCACCTGTTATCGCCTCTACGATGCCGATATGCCGGAGTACGCGCTGGCCATCGATATCTATGGCCGTCACGTGCACGTGCAGGAATACACGCCGCCCAAGTCCGTGGATGCCAGTCAGGCGCAGCGCCGCCTGATGGATGCACTGGCGGCGATTCCGCAGGTGCTGGGCTGCTCGCCCAACGATATCCATATCAAGCAACGCACGCGTCAGGCGGGCAAGGCGCAGTACACGCGTCAGGACAGCTCCGGTCAGCGTATCGAGGTGCAGGAAGGCGATGCCCGGCTGTGGGTGAATCTCAAGGACTACCTGGATACTGGCCTGTTCCTGGATCACCGTCCGGTGCGCAAGCTGCTGGGCAAGGAAGCGGACGGCAAGCGGGTGCTCAATCTGTTCTGCTATACCGCGACGGCCACCGTGCATGCGGTGCTGGGCGGTGCCAGCGAGAGCGTCAGCGTCGACATGTCCAATACCTATCTGGACTGGGGGCGCGAGAACTTCAAGCTCAACGGCATCAGCGAGAAACGCCATCAGCTGGTGCGTGCCGACTGCCTGAAGTGGCTGGAGCGCTCCCGCGAGGAGTTCGACCTGATCTTCCTCGATCCGCCGACCTTCTCCAATTCCAAGAAGATGGAAGGCACCCTGGATATCCAGCGTGATCACGCGCGCCTGATCGACCTGGCGATGGCCAGTCTGGCGCCGGGCGGCACGCTGATCTTCTCCAACAACCATCGTCGCTTCGTGATGGATGACAGCGTCAGCCAGCACCATGTGGTGGAAGACCTGTCGCGCAAGCTGCTGGACCCGGACTTCAAGCGTCGTCCGGATATCCACCACGTCTTCCGCATCCGTCGCGCCAGCGATGTGAAGGGCTGAGCGATGGCCAGCGTCCCGCTGTGGCTCTACACCACGGCGGGCTGTCATCTGTGTGCTCGGCTGGAAGCCACGCTGCAGGCGCTGGGGGCGGATGTCACGCTCACGCGGGTCGAGATCGCCTTCGACACGCAGCTGAGCGAGCGTTACGCGACCCGCATCCCTGTACTGGCGAGCGCCTCGGGTGCGGAGTATTCGCTGGCCGATGGCGAAGAGGTGTTGCCGGAGTGGTTGCGCGCGCAGGGCGTCGAGCAGCGCCTCGAGCAGGGTGTCGAAATCACGCCCCCGGCCGAGCACGACTCAGCCACTGAGCCGCAGGGGTCCACCCTGCGCAACGGGCGTCGCTTTCTGCGCTGAGCGGCGCAGACGTGTCGCTATAAGCTGGTGCAAAAAGACCGCCGCTACCTCAGGGTAGCGGCGGTCTTTTCGTGTCCGGCACCGTGCTGCGCACTAACTCTCCAGCAGCGACATCTGGCGCATGGCGTCTTCGGCTTCCGGGCTATCGGCCGTGGCCTCCAGCACCTTGGTATAGCCGCGTGAGGCCTGGATGTGGGCGAGGTCGCTGACCCAGGTCATGGCCTGTTCGTGGCTTTCGGCGAGATCGTGCTTCAATCCGCCGAACTGGGTGCCGATCTGGCCCCATGAGCGGCTGACGATCCAGTCGCCGAACATGTCCTGATGCACATGGACCAGAACGTAATCGTGGTGGCTTTCCCAGCGGATGATCACGCGTGACTCCCGAGGCGAAACGATGGTGGCTGGACTCAATCATGAGCTTGTGACGCCCGTTGCGTGCGCCTAAGATGGCACGGCGGCGGGCAAGCAAGCATACCATTGTAATCTTCACGTGCCTTGCGGCAAGGTGTGAAGTCACTAAGGCGCTCATGCTGGCCCGTGAACCCGCAGCGACACTCATTGCCACAGCAAGGAAAGGCAACAGATGCACATCATCGTGGACGATAACGTCCCTCTGGCAGAGGAATTCTTCTCCGAACTGGGAGAGGTGACCTGCATGCCGACTCGCGAGATCACCAATGCCGTCCTCAAGGACGTCGACATGCTGATCTGTCGCTCTACCTTGCGCGTGGATCAGGCGCTGTTGGAAGGAACGCGGGTGCGCTTCGTCGGCTCGCCGATCATCGGCACCGACCATGCCGATCTCGAATGGCTCGCGGCCAACGATATCCACTTCACCAACGCGCCGGGCTGCAATGCCGACTCGGTGGTGGATTACGTGCTGTCGTCGCTGTGGCATCTGGCCGAGCAGGAAGGGCTGGATCTGCAGCTGGACCGCCGCTTCGGCGTGGTCGGGGCCGGTCAGGTCGGGTCACGACTGGTCAAGCGTCTCGAGTCGCTGGGTGCCGAGGTGCTGGTCTGTGACCCGCCGCGCGCCGCGCTTGAGGGCCAGAGCGATGAGCGCCCCGAGAAGTCCCGCTTCGTGGACCTCGATGAGCTGGTCGCCGAGTGTGATGTCATCTGCGTGCACACCCCGATGGTCACCGGTGGCGAGCATCCGACCCATCATCTGATCAATGCCGAGCGCATCCGCGCCATGAAGCCCGGCAGCGTGCTGCTGAGTGCCGGCCGCGGTGGCTGTGTCGATACCGCGGCGCTCAAGCAGCGCCTCAAGGAGCAGGCTGACCTGCTGACCGTGCTGGATGTGTGGGAAAACGAGCCGGATATCGATGCCGAGCTGGCCGCACTGGTGGACATCGCCACGCCGCACATCGCCGGGCATAGCCTGGATGGCAAGATGCAGGGCACCGAGATCATCTATCAGCAGGCCTGTCGTCACTTCGGGCTGCCGGCGCGCCGCAAGCTGGGTCAGCTCAAGCCGGACCCGTGGCTGCGCAAGCTGGTGCTGACGGGCTGGGCGCCGCCGGAAGAGGCGCTGGGGCTCTGCGTACGCGCCTGCTATGACGTGCGCCGCGATGCGCTGGGCCTGCGTCGCTATCAGCGTCGGTTCGGCAATGCCGAGGGCTTCGTGCGTTATCGACGGGAATATCCGCTGCGTCGCGAGTTCTCCACGCTGCG
>NZ_CFDJES010000041.1:22292-23776 GCF_983723665.1 Cobetia sp.
GCGGCGTTGCTCCCCATTCTCCGTGTCTTCTGCCATGCCCGTCACCACGCGGCGTGTCGGCGTCCTCATTTCTTGAAGATGGTGTCTTGAATGCAACAACACCCTGATAACTCTGCTGAGGACAGCGGCTATCGTCCGCCTTCTCTGCTGGATGCCCTGATTCCCATCGTGCTGGTCATCGCCATGCTGGTGCTGGCGGTGGTGCTGTTCGGTGCCGATGCCTCCTGGGGGCCCAATCAGGTCGCGCTGCTGTCCGGCGCGATGATCGCGGGCCTGATCGGTCTCAAGAACGGCTATCGCTGGAGCGATATCGAAGAGGGGATCAACAAGGGCATCCAGATCTCGCTGGGTGCGATCCTGATCCTGCTGGCGGTCGGCGCGATGATCGGCACCTGGATTCTCGGTGGCACCGTGCCGGCGATGATCTATTACGGTCTGGACGTGATCGCGCCGCAGTACTTCTATGCCTCCGCCTGTCTGCTGTGCGCGCTGGTGGCGCTGTCGGTGGGCAGCTCGTGGACGGTCGCCGGTACCATCGGCATCGGCCTGATCGGTATCGCCGATGGCCTGGGGCTGTCCGAGGCGATCACCGCCGGCGCGGTGATTTCCGGAGCCTACTTCGGTGACAAGCTCTCGCCGCTGTCCGATACCACCAATCTGGCGCCGGCAGCGGCCGGCACCACGCTGTTCGCGCATATTCGTCACATGCTGTGGACGACCGTGCCCAGCATCCTGCTCGCGCTGGCAGGCTTTCTGTGGCTCGGCCATGACTCCGTCTCCAGCCTGCAGACGCCGGAGCAGGTCGCCAATCTGCGTGCCCAGCTGGGCGAGCAGTTCAACATCGGCCTGCACCTGCTGATTCCGCTCCTGGTGCTGCTGGTGATGGCCGTGCGTCAGATGCCCGCCTTCCCGGCCATCTTCATCGGCGCGGCGCTGGGCGCCGTCTTCGCGGTCATCTTCCAGCCGCAGGCGGTGGTGGGGCTGGCAAGCGTCACGGACATGTCCACCGCCATGGCGCTGCTCAAGGGCGTGTGGATGTCGATGTTCGATGGCTATGTCTCCCACAGCGGTGATGAGGTGATCGACTCGCTGCTCTCCAAGGGCGGCATGAGCAGCATGCTCAACACCGTGTGGCTGATCCTGTCGGCGATGACCTTCGGCGGCGTGATCGAACGCCTCGGTCTGCTGGAGCGTCTGGTACAGAGCCTTCTGGGCGCGACACGCAATGCCGGTTCGCTGGTCATCACCACGCTGGGCACCTGCCTGGCCTCCAACGTGGTGACCGGGGATCAGTACATCTCGGTCATCCTGCCGGGGCGCATGTATCGCGCCGAGTTCCGTCGCCGCCGCCTGGCGCCGGTCAACCTGTCACGCGCGCTGGAAGACTCCGGCACCATCACCTCGCCGCTGATCCCCTGGAACAGCTGCGGTGCCTACATGGCGGCCACCCTGGGCGTCGCGACCTTGAGCTACCTGCCCTTTGC
>NZ_CFDJES010000042.1:0-9451 GCF_983723665.1 Cobetia sp.
CGGGACTCCCGGCAGGGGCGTTTTTCGTGGTGTCTCGATAGAGGCGCGATAGAGGTGCAAGACGATGGCGATGCCGCGACAGATGGGCCAGATAGGCTAGATAAGCTAGAGAGGGGCCAGATGGAGAGGCGCGCTACTGCCCCAGCAGCTGGGTACGGAAATCCTGCTGAGCCGGCTCGTCGCCCAGCCAGATCGCGAACAGGCCGTTGGCCAGCGCCAGTGAATCGCTTTCGAAGATGACCTGCCCGTTCAGCACCAGCGACAGCGTGCCGCTGCCGCTGCCGGCGGACAGCCATTGCAGCGCATAGCGATCCCCCGGCACGACGTCCTGATAGGCGCGATTGAAGCGCGTCAATTCAGGCTCGATCGCCGCGAAATCCGCCGCTGACAGGTTCTTGCGCACGCCCTTGGTGGTCGCCTTGGCGAAGTCCTCGGCATCGATGGCATGGAAGTACTCCAGCACCAGGCGGCGCGAGACATCCTTGAGCGGCGCCGGACGCGGGCGACGCGCATCCTGATAATAGGCGCCGACATAGGCGTCCCACAGCAGGTAGGTGAAGAGCCCACTGCCGATCAGCGTCAGCGGCTGGCCGGACTGCGTGGTCACCTGATCCGCGAAGGTCATCCCCTTGATCTCGACGGCGAGCGCCGCCGGGCTGGTGGTGGCAAGCAGCACCCCCATCACGCCCGCAGCCAGCCAGCGCGGCGCACTCGCCACCGGCAGGCTGACGGCATGACAGGCGGCGTTCAGGCTGCAAGCGGCGCCACGGACAGCTGACACGGACAAGCGATACAGCGGCGATATAGGCATGGCATCTACTCGTTGGCTGGCAGTGATCAAGGTGAGCTTGCGGGGTTCATCACTCCTGCAGACCGGGTTTCACGGGCCTGGCTCTCGCTGGCTTACCACAGGGCGTGGAAATGATGCACCGGCCCACGGCCCTTGCCGACGTTGAGCTGGTCGGAGGCGCGCAGCGCGCCCAGCAGCCATTCGCGTGCCTCGACCACCGCCTGTGGCAACGGCAGACCATTCGCCAGGCGCGCCGTGATGGCGGAAGACATCGAGCAGCCGGTGCCGTGCAGGTTGTCGGTCTCGATACGCGGTGCGCACAGCCATTGCTCGCCGGCATCGCTGACCAGCAGGTCATCGCAGGCCTGCCCCTCAAGTGCCCCGCCCTTGATCAACACCGCCTTCGCGCCTCTGGCACGCAGCTCGCGGGCGACCTCAGGCATGTCGGAGCGCCCGATCAGGCGCCGCTCACCCAGCAGTACCGCGGCTTCATGCAGGTTGGGCGTGATGATATCGGCCAGCGGCACCAGGTGCTCGGCCACCGACTGGATGGCAGCATCATTGACCAGCGCATCGCCACTCTTGGCGACCAGCACCGGGTCCAGCACGACCCAGCGCGGGCGACGCTGCTGAAGGCGGTCGGCAAGCATTTCCACCACCAGCGGATCGGCCACCATGCCGATCTTGGCGGCGCGGATATCGAGATCATCCAGCACGGCGTCCAGCTGTGCGGCGATGAATTCCCGCGAGACCGCCTCCACGCTGCGCACGCCGCAGGTATTCTGCGCCGTCAGCGCCGTGATCACGCTGGCCCCGTAGGCGCCCAGCGCAGAGAATGTCTTGAGGTCCGCCTGAATGCCGGCTCCCCCGGAGGGGTCTGAGCCCGCTATCGTCAGGACGCACGGAATATGCATGCAGGAAGCTCCCGAAATATGGCTTTGACGTGCCAACAGCATACCCGAGCTGAGGAGGGAAGAAAGCCACCCCCAGCGCCCTGCCACCGTGAAAAACAGAAGAAAGTGATATGAGTGAAGTGGCCCTACTGTCATTGCCGGCATTGACCTCGCTCGCCGTGATCTCGCTGGCCAGCGCCACCCTGCTGCCCGGCGGATCGGAGGCGGCCTTCGCGGGGTTGTGGTGCCAGGGGCACGCGCCCTGGGCGCTGTGGGTCGCAGCGACGCTGGGCAACACGCTCGGCAGCCTGATCAACGTCGCCCTGGGGCGTGGCGCCCGTCGTCTGCGCACACGGCGCTGGTTTCCGGTCTCGCGGCGCGCATTGGCGCGCGGCACCCTGTGGTATCGCCGTTTCGGCGCCTGGAGCCTGCTGCTGAGCTGGGCCCCGCTGATCGGCGACCCGCTGACGGTGCTGGCAGGCGTCTTCCGGCTGGCGTGGTGGAAAAGCATCGTCCTGATCGTGATCGCCAAGGGCGGACGCTATGCCCTGTTGCTGCTGGCAGCCGACCTGTGGCTGACGCCCTGGTGCCAATGACCGCCGCACGGCCGCTGCTCCTGTCCTCACCCTCACCTTTACCACTGCCCTTGCAGCCTCAGTCAGTCGCTTGAATGAGATCGCAGACACGCAAGGCGAGGATGCGTGCTATGCTGACAAGCGCCATGCTGCACTGCACAATAAAAGCACTTCGATTGCTTTTCACCAGTGCCTCATTGCCTTGATCAGGTGCTTCATTGCCCTTGATATGCACCTCGTCACCCTTTCGCCGCCTCCACGAGTCCACGCCTCCCCCATCACATGGCGTCTCGCTCGCGACGGTCCCCCTGACCTCGGGCATTCCCCGGCGGAGTGCTGCACTGCTAGAGAGGAGAAGGTTTCATGCGTGATACATCCTGCGACTTCTGCGCCGATGCGCTCAACATTCTGGTGCTGCAAGGCGGTGGCGCGCTCGGCGCCTACCAGATCGGCATCTTCGAGGCGCTGGCCGAAGCCGGCATCCAGCCCGACTGGGTGGTCGGCACCTCGGTCGGCGCCATCAATGGTGCCCTGATCGCCGGCAATCCGGAGGGCGAGCGCCTCAAGGCCCTCGAGTCATTCTGGTATGGC
The DNA here is from genome assembly GCF_983723665.1 of Cobetia sp. Classification (NCBI taxonomy): domain Bacteria; kingdom Pseudomonadati; phylum Pseudomonadota; class Gammaproteobacteria; order Oceanospirillales; family Halomonadaceae; genus Cobetia; species Cobetia sp. Next base: position 2,850 of record NZ_CFDJES010000042.1, read on the forward strand.
ATCGCCCAACCCGCTGCCAGCATGGGTCCCGCCTTTCATCCGTGGGAGCGCAGTGTCGCGCGCACCTCTGCCATGCTGTGGGGCATTCCGGGCTTCTTCCGCCCGCGCCCACTGTGGACGGTACCGATCTGGCAGAGCTTCTTCGGCGAGCCGCCCAGCCTCTACGACACCGAGCCGCTGGGCGACACGCTCAATCGGCTGGTGGACTTCGAGCGCCTCGATGCCCGCCACCCGGAGAACGTTCGCCTGTCGGTCGGGGCGGTGAATATCGGCAGCGGCGCACTGCGCTACTTCGACTCCTCGCATGAAGCGCTGGACCACCGCCATATTCTGGCCAGCGGCGCCCTGCCACCGGCCTTCCCGCCGGTGTGGGTCGATGGCGAAGCCTATTGGGATGGCGGCCTGTACTCCAATACGCCCGTCAGTTGGGTGCTGTCGGAGCGACCGCATGGCGAAACGGTGGTCAACTGCTACGTGATCGACCTGTGGAGTGCCGATGGCAAGGTGCCGGAGACATTGCAGGAGGCGCAGCTGCGCGAGAAGGACATCCAGTATTCCAGCCGTGCCGGCGAGCACCTCAATCTGCTGGAGGAGAATCAGGCGCTGCGCATGGGAATCGAGAATCTCGCCGACCATCTGCCGGAGGAGCTGCGCCAGTCGCCGAAGATCCAGCGCATCCTCGCCATGACCCAGCAGCCCTCGATCAACGTGGTGCGTCTGCTGGCCTCGGCGCGCCCGGGCGAGACCTCACTGAAGGATATCGACTTCTCGCGCGCGACCATCGACTCGCGTCGCGACAGTGGCTATCAGGACATGCAGGAAGTGCTGAGCCGCTGCAGCCAGTTTGCGCCGCTGCCGGAGGATATCGGGGTCATCGTGCGCAACTTCACGCGCAACGCCGAGGGCGAGCTGGTCAGCCTGTCGACGCCTGATGCCAGCCCCGTCGACGATGACCAGGCGAGCATCACGGCAGAGGACCTGCCCAGTCAGGCGACCGGCAGCTGAGCAGCGCTGACGACGATTCAGAACGATCTATCCACACCCCATCGCAGCCGTCACGCGCTGGCGGCGCACCAGGCGGGTGTGGATAACCCGGTGTCGGCAAGACGCCACCCGCCGGGTGGCCTCACCCGCGAGGCTGCGCGGCCCCCAGCCGTGAACACTCCTCGCGGGTAAGCTCGCGCCACTCCCCCGGCGCCAGCCCCTCGAGACTCAAGCCCGCCACCGACTCACGGTGCAGCCACACCACGCGATTGCCCAGGCTGCGCCACAGTCGCTTGACGTGATGATGGCGTCCCTCGTGCAGCGTCAGGCGTGCCTGATCCGCGGTGAGAAACGCAAGCTGTGCCGGCAGTGTCGGGCGCGGATCATGTTCGAGCAGCACCCCCTGACGAACCTGTGTGATGGCGCTTTCCTGTTCGGCCTCCGTCAGGGGCCGCTCCAGCCCCATGCGATAGCGCTTGGCGGGGCCCTCGAGCCCGGCATCGCTGATGCGCGCCGAGACATCGCCGTCGTTGGTCAGCAGCAGGGCACCGGTCGTCGCACGGTCGAGACGCCCGACATGGTGGATCTCGGCCAGCCAGCCGCTGTCCTCGCCGCGTGCATTCAGCGTGTCACGCAACACATCGATCACGGTGGGGAGTTCGGGGTCATGACAGGCCGTCACGACCCCGGCAGGCTTGTTGAGCAGGATATGACGTGGACGCCGCGCGATCTGCAGGCAGACGGTCGCGTCAGGCGCTGACAGGTGGATGTCATCGAAGGGGCCGACCTCATGCAGCGGGTCGCTGATCGTCGCGCCGTTGACCCGCACGCGCCCCGCCGCCAGCGCCGAGAGCGCATGACGACGGTTGAGCTGTGGCTGACGTGTCAGCCAGCGGTCCAGCCGCATGACCTAGTCCGCCGCCTTGAGCTGGGCTTCCATCTCTTCCAGCGCTTCCTGAGCCTCGAACCATTCGGCTTCGGCCTCATCGAGGCGACTCTTGATCTCGCCCTGGCTGGCCAGCAATTTGGTCAGCTCCGCCTTGCGGTCCGCCTCGTAGAGCGTGGCGTCGCCCAGCGCTTCCTCGATCTTGTCCAGCTCGCCCTGCGCCTTGCTCATCTTCTGCTCGGCCTTGTCGCTGACCTTCTTGAGCGGACGCAGCTTCTCGCGCAGTTCAGCCGCCTGACGGCGCGCTTCCTTGCGGTCCGGCGTACGCGTGCTGTCAGTCCCCGCATCGGCATCCTTCTGGGCGCGCGCTTCCCGCCGCTCGCCCTCGACCCGCGCCTTGAGCCAGGCACGGTAGTCATCCAGGTCACCATCGAAGGGCGTCACGCGACCATCGGCGATGCACCAGAATTCATCGACGCAGGCACGCAGCAGGTGGCGGTCGTGGGAGACCAGAATCACGGTGCCCTCGAAGGTCGCCAGTGCATCGGTGAGCGCCTCGCGCATGTCGAGGTCCAGGTGGTTGGTCGGCTCATCCAGCAGCAGTAGATTGGGCTTCTGCCACGCGATCAGCGACAGCGCCAGACGCGCCTTCTCGCCACCGGAGAACGACTCCACCGTGGCGTAGACCTCATCGCCGTGGAAGCCGAAGCTGCCGAGGAAGGTGCGGATCTCCAGCTCACCCGCCGACGGTGACAGGCGCAGCACATGATTGAAGGGCGTCGAGGACAGGTCGAGCCCGTCCACCTGATGCTGGGCGAAGTAGCCGATGGCCAGATGCTCGCCGGCGGTCCGCTGGCCCTCGACCAGCGCAAGCTCGCCGGTGAGCGCCTTGATCAGCGTCGACTTGCCGGCGCCGTTGGGGCCGAGCAGACCGATGCGCTGCCCCGGCAGCAGCGAGAAGCGCACCCCGGAGAGCTGCGGCGGCTGACCGGGATAGCCGATCACCGCGCGGTCCAGCCCCAGCAGCGGATGCGAGATCTTGTCGGAGCACGGGATGGTGAAGTGGAACGGGGAATCGGCCTTGACCGCCGCCGTCTCTTCCATGCGCTCCAGCATCTTCATGCGGCTCTGGGCCTGACGTGCCTTGGTGGCCTTGGCCTTGAAGCGACGCACGAAATCCTCGATCTCGGCGCGCCGCGCCATGGTCTTCTCGTGCTCGACCTGCTCGCGCACCAGACGCTCGGAACGTGTGCGTTCGAAGCGGCTGTAATTGCCCTTGTAGACCACCAGCTTGCGGCGGTCGAAGTGGATAATGTGATCACACACCGCATCGAGGAAGTCGCGATCGTGGGAGATCAGCAGCAGCGCGCCGGGATAACGCGCCAGCCATTGCTCCAGCCACAGCAACGCATCGAGATCCAGGTGGTTGGTCGGCTCATCCAGCAGCAGCAGGTCGGACGGCGTAAACAGAGTGCGCGCCAGATTGGCACGCATGCGCCAGCCCCCCGAGAAGGCCGCCAGCGGCTGACTGAGCTGCGCCTGACTGAAGCCGAGGCCGACCAGCAGCTGCTCGGCACGTGCCCGTGCGGTGTAGCCATCGAGGGTGTCGAAATGGGCGTGCAGCTCGGCCTGACGCTGGTGCTCGCCGCTCTCTTCGGCGGCTGCCAGGGCGCGCTCGGTCTCGCGCAGCGCGTGGTCCCCGTCCATGACGTAGTCGACGATCGGACGCTCCAGCGCATCGATTTCCTGCGCCATGTGCGCGACACGCACGCCACCGGCCAGCGATACCGTGCCGCTGTCGGGCGTCAGCTCGCCGAGGATCAGGCCGAACAGGCTCGACTTGCCGGCGCCGTTGGGGCCGACGATACCGGCCTTGTGACCGGCATGCAGCGTCAGGTCCGCTTCGTCGATCAGCGGTGCTCCGCCGCGTTGCAGGGCGAGCTGGCGCAGTGCAATCATGACAACCTCGATCAGAAAATACGGGGGACGTCGGGCTCCCGTTCACCGCCACCGACACGAGCGCTACGACTCAGCAAGCTGCTGGACGCGACTCGTGAAGAGACATCATCGGTGGCACATGAAGAGACATCATCCGTGACACACGAAGAGGCCGACTTGATGGGCGCATATTCTATCGGATTGTGGGACTACGCGCTGTCTCTGTATGCCCTGCCCGGCGAGGTCGGCTCTGCGGGCAACCCTCAGCCGACGCCGGACATGATGAGTACCTGCCTGCTGCTGCAGGACGAGGCGGGCCTCGATGTCTGCGAGCTGCTGTGGATTCACTGGCTGTCCGCCCACGGCATCGCCCTGGCCGCCTCGCCCACTCGCCTGCTGGAAGGTGTGCGCGACTGGCAGGGCTGGATGACCGGCATGCTGCGCGAGCGGCGCCGCCAGCTGAAGCAGGAGCTGACGACGCTGCCCGCGACCCAGGCCCCGGCCGCGGTGCAACGCCTGGAACGCCTCTATCAGCAGCTCAAGGCCTGCGAGCTTTCCGCCGAGCAGGAGACCCTCGCCCAGCTGGAAGAGCTGAGTCCTGCGCTGTCGTCAGCCGAAGGCGCGACCGGCCTGCGGGCGCCCTTCGCGCATGTCGCGGACCCGCTGCAGGCCTTTCAGCAATCGCTGGCCCTGCTGAGCGGCAAGACGACGCTCACCGCGGGGGACCACCCGTCGGCACGTGCCCTGCGCAGGCTGGCACTGGCCCGCGTGCCCGCCGGCGCCTGACAACGCCAGCGAGATGCGGAACTTGTACGCGGCTGGTAGAGTCGGAGTAACACTAGTGCCCGAGGCAGGCCATGCCGCCTCGGTGCCAATTGCGTGTTTCGGGCCCGTCTCAGGCCCATTCCATCCTGAAGGAGTTTTCATGAAACAGCTGGTCAGTGCCGTCGCGCTCGGCGCCCTCCTGGTCACCCCGTTCAGCTTTGCCGCCGATGACAGCCTCGCAGACGAGCAGGCACAGCTCAGCTATGGCATCGGTGCAACTCTGGGCAAGAGCCTCTCCCAGGACATCACCGATCTGGATCTCGACGCCTTCACTCAAGCCGTGCGTGATGTCTACGCCAAGGGCGACATGAAGATGAGCGACCAGGAAATCGCGGATTCGCTTTCCCGCTTCCAGCAGAAGAAGATGGAAGAGCAGAAGAAGATGGTCGAGCAGGAAGCGACCGACAACAAGGCAGAGGGTGACAAGTTCCTCGCCGATAACGCCAAGAAGGACGGCGTGAAGACGCTGGATTCCGGCCTGCAGTACAAGGTGCTGGAATCCGGTGACGGCGCGACCCCGTCCGCTGAAGATACCGTCAAGGTGAACTACGAAGGCAAGCTGCTGGACGGCACCGTCTTCGACAGCTCCTATCAGCGTGGCGAGCCGGTCAGCTTCAAGGTCAACCAGGTCATCAAGGGTTGGCAGGAAGCACTGCAGGAAATGAGCGTCGGCGACACCTGGATGCTCTACGTCCCGGCCGAGCTTGCCTACGGCAAGGCTGGCACTGGCGGCCCGATCGGCCCGAACGAGACGCTGACCTTCAAGGTCGAGCTGCTCGACGTGACCAAGGCCGACGCCAAGCAGTAATGGCGGCGTGAGCCTCCCCTGCTGGTAACCGGCAAGCACTGCTGCCGGTAGCAACGAAAGAGCCGCCCATCGGGCGGCTCTTTGCGTTTCTGGCAAGGCCGGATGAGGGCCAGCGGCAAGCTCATCTAGGCGCATGCTGCGCACAGGACAACGGGGCATGCCATCACTACGGCAATGGCTGATGTCCGCTGATTCTCCCCTCCAGAAGGCCCTGTGCGGACGCCGCCAGCCTGTGGATAAATCTGTGGGGAAGCTATTGACCACAGGTTGACAACCGGCCTTTCCGGTGCCTGTCGCGGCAGTGATGCTGGTTGAACGCAAAGCAACCACTGACTTGATATTTTTAGTCGATATCGCGTAACAGTTTGTTTTTACTAGTCTTTATAAATCAGCACTTGACGGCACTGCGTTGCGTGTTCGAGGCGTCATGATTATCCACAAAATTTTCCTTGAGCGCTTGCCAACTTGTGGACAATGTGTATTTCACCGCTGAGAAAGGCCTCAAGGCGCGGCGCATTCAGCGGGTGCCACGCAGCGCTCAATCAGCGGTCGCGCTCAGGACACGCGTCACGCCAGCGCGAACACCGGCCGGCCCCGGCGTGAATGGAATGCGATCGTAGATGCGCCCCTGGGCAGAGACGAGATAGAGCGCGGCGCCATGATCGATGGTGTAACCCAGCGCGGAGTCCTGTGCCTCGACACGCCGATAGCTGACGCCATAGCGCCGCGCCACATCGGCGAGTGCCGCCTGACTGCCGGTGATGCCCTGAAAGCGCGGCCCGAAGTGCCCGGTGTATTCGGCCAGCCGGGCAGGGGTGTCGCGCTCGGGGTCCAGCGAGACCATCACCGGCACCACGCGCGCCGCCGCCTGGGGTGGCAGTTCAGACATCACCTGACGCAGCGCCGCCAGCGTCATCGGGCAGACATCCGGGCACTGGGTATAGCCGAAGTAGAGCGCGACGACCGGCGTGGCCTGCGCATCTGCGGCCTCGCCCATCGTCACCTCCGCGAGCGTGAAGTCGCCCTGCTGTGATTCGAGCTGGATGGGGCCGCCCAGACTGGCCCAGGCCTGCATTCCCGCGACCGGTGCCAGATCCCGCTGCGCCTGCTGCCAGGCGACACCGGCACCGATCACGGCCGCCAGGCCGACGGCACCCAGCA
>NZ_CFDJES010000042.1:9551-11759 GCF_983723665.1 Cobetia sp.
TGCTGCCAGGCGACACCGGCACCGATCACGGCCGCCAGGCCGACGGCACCCAGCAACCACCAGCGTCTGGCGACGCCCTTGTCCAGCTGATGGCTTTCTTGTCGACTATTGTCCAGCTGATGGCTCTCTTGTCGGCGAGTGCTTGCCTGCCCGTCCTGTGACTTTCGCTCTGCGCCCATCCCTGCCTCCCGATGCCTTCTGCCTGAAACGACGTCCCTGCCGGCCGGGCTCAGCGCCAGCGGCTAGCTGCCCTGATGCGTCGGGCGGGTATCACTGCGAAACAATTGATCGACCGAGCTTTCGAGCTGCTCCGCCGTGGTGGCCTGCGGGTGGCTATCGAAATCGAACCAGCTGCCCAGTCGGCCACGCTCGGTGGTCACGATCACCTGCGCACGCCACGCCATGGTCGCGCTGCTGCAGAACCCCAGCTGCCCTTCCCCCTGCCAATGCTGGCGCTCGAGGCTCTGGGCATCGGTGGTGTTCAGCACGCTGCGCTTCACGCCCATGTCCATGTGGCGGCCGATGAAGTCCACCTCGACCCCCTCCGGTGAGACGCCTTCCGTCATCACGCGAATGCCCAGCGGCGTCAGCGGACTGATATCGCCCTCCAGCGCCAGGGTAATACGCCCGAAGCGGCCCAGCTCGGCAGTACAGGGGGCATGATTGAGCTCGCAGGACTGATTGGGCGCAAACCAGGTCACCTTGCCGTTGCTGCCGTCGCGTACCAGGTAATAGTCGATCAGGTAATACAGCGAGACCACGATGGTGATCAGCGTGACGATGATCAGCAGATTGAGCAGCCGCGGGCGGGCATTGTCTTCTTCTACGCGATACATGGCAGTTCCGGCAACGGTCCGGCAGCGCATCGACAGGCAAGGCGCCCCGAATGGGAAAGAAAGTGACGTGATGGGAATGGTCTGCGCTCAGCCACGACATGACGCCAGCGCGTGACCGGCGAACAAGACCTGAGTCCAAGTGCAGCGCTGAGCGAGTCATGACAAGCTTACCAGCCCGCCTCACCGCGGCAGCAGGCGAGACATCATGTCACGCGCACGCCACATCGCTCTCAAGGCATTCGCACTCAGCCCCGACAAGGAGTCAGCATGGCAAGTGTACAGCAGGCGCTCGGCCCCCTCTTCCTGTTGATCCTCGCGGGGGCGCTACTCGGGTGGAAGCGCTTCCCCGGCGAAGGCTTCTGGAGCGAACTGGAACGCCTGATCTATTACGTGCTGTTCCCCGCCATGCTGGTGTCCACGCTGGCACGTGCCGACATGGCCAGCGTGCCAGTCGTGGCACTGGCCAGCGTGATGCTGGGCGCGATGCTGCTGTTCGCCGCCGCGCTATGGCTGAGCTGGCGTCACGCGCCGGACTGGCTGAGCCGTCATATGGGCGACGCCGCCTCCTTTACCTCGCTCTTCCAGGGCAGCATCCGCTTCAACAGCTATGTCGGCGTGGCCGGGGCAGCAGCGCTGCATGGCAGTGCCGGGGCGACCGTCGCGGCCGTGGCGCTGGCGCTGATGGTGCCTGCCGCCAACCTGCTGTGCGTGATGGCCTTCATCGGGGCAGGCACCCTGGGCGAAGGCGGCCTGCTGCGCTCGCTCAAGGCACTGACCCGCAATCCGCTGGTGCTGGCGTGTCTGGCCGGCACGGCGCTCAACCTGAGCGGCATCGGCTTGCCGGGCTGGAGTGGCGACGCCATCAGCCTGCTGGGACGCGCCGCCTTGCCGCTCGGCCTGGTCGCGGTGGGCGTGGCGCTGCGCCCGCGTGTGCTGGTGAGCAGTGGCAGCGTGGCGTGGCTGGCGAGCCTGCTGAAGCTGCTGGCGATGCCGGCATTGGTGGTCGTGCTCTGCCGGTGGTTCGGCCTTGAAGGAGTGGCGCGCGATGTGGCGATTCTGTTCGCGGCGCTGCCCACCGCGACCTCCGCCTATATTCTGGCCCGCCAGCTGGGCGGCAATGCCGAGCTGATGGCGGCGTTGATCACCGCCCAGACGCTGCTGGCGATGCTGACCCTGCCCCTGTGGCTGGCGAACTGAGCTCCTGTCGACCTGAGCTCCTGTCGAGCTGTCGAGCTGACGACCGCACATCCGAACGCGACGTGAGAGCGCGCAGTGTGCGCAGCGCACAACAAAATGCGCAAAGCGCACAAGAAAAAGGGCATCCCCAGATGAGGATGCCCAAGACCGTGACTAGCTTGATGAGGAGAAACAC
>NZ_CFDJES010000042.1:11859-23620 GCF_983723665.1 Cobetia sp.
GGCATCCCCAGATGAGGATGCCCAAGACCGTGACTAGCTTGATGAGGAGAAACACCGTAGCGGGGGCCTGACTCCGCCGCTACGGCTGGGCTTGCGCCCTGCGATGTCTGCCCGGACACCGCACATACAAGATAATCATTCTCATTTGATTTTGCAAGGCAAATGCGAAGAATTTCTATTTAAGATTTATCTTGTGCACCCTCGAGCGAGAACACCCTCAGTTCCGCATGCAATTCGACCTCCAACGCCGTCATGGCTTCCGCACGCGCAAGGCCATCACGCTCGGCGCGATACAGGTGCGGGGTCATGGTCAGCAGGTCCCGAATCTGCTCATTGCTGGTCAATGACAGCCCCGCATGCAGATGCTCGACCTCGCCGCTGATGGCAAAGCCAGCGGACTCGGCAGCGCTCAGCCCGCCTTCACCGCGCGCGGGCTTCAGCTCGCGGTAGAGAATCTTGCGCAACGCCAGCAGATGCTCGGCCCCCGCTTCCAGCAGCACGACGTGGCCACCGGGCTTGAGGACACGTGCGAACTCCTGCCAGACAGGGAAGCCGAAGGCGCAGATGACGACATCCACGCATGCATCTTCCAGCGGCAGAGCGGCGTTGGTGCCCACCAGCCAGGCGGCATCACGTGACTGCTTCGCCGCGGCCAGCACCGCGTGCTTGGAGATATCCAGCCCCGCCGCCGTCAGCGAGAGATTCTGCTCACCGGCAGCGCACGCCAGCTGACGCAGATAGAAACCTTCGCCGCAGCCGGCATCCAGCACGGCCAGCGGCGCCTGAGTCGTCTGGGCCGCTGCCAATGCCAGCACACGACTGGCCAGGGCTGATGCAAGAGGCTGATAGCCGCCGAGGGCGAACAGGCGCTGACGAGCGCTCACCATCGCCTTGCTGTCGCCGGGGTCCAGGCTGCGCTTGCGCTGCACCGGCAGCAGATTGACATGCCCCTGGCGTGCGATATCGAAGCGATGCCCGTCGGCACAGCACCAGCTCTGGCCATCACGTACCAGCGGCTGGGCATCCAGCGGACAGGTCAGGGCCGTCAGCGGGGTCATGGTCGGGCGATCAGCCGAGTCGGCGGTAGGCGTCGTCATGGTCAGCAACTCTCGGGACGAGGAAAGAAAGGGACAGCAAACACGGCAAGCGGCACAGACCGCCACGCAGGCAGATGGCCTTGGCACGCAGAACCGCGCCATGGCGATGGGCCTCACACGCAAGCGGCCACCCGAAGGCGGCCGCGATGCAGCGTCATGAAGACACCGCCACTGCGCACGAGGCGCTGATCAGTCCTGCTTGACGAAGATCAGGTCCCACACGCCGTGGCCGAGACGCTCGCCGCGCTGTTCGAACTTGGTCAGCGGACGGAAGTCCGGACGCGGCACGTAGGGCGCGGTTTCCGCCGGAGCGGTGTTGGCAAAGCCCGGCGCTTCGGCCATCTCTTCCGCCATCGCTTCGGCGTAGTTGGCCCAGTCGGTGGCCATGTGGAAGTGGCCGCCCGGCTTGAGCACACGACGCACCAGCTCGACGAAGGCCGGCTGAACGATACGACGCTTGTGGTGCTTCTTCTTCGGCCACGGGTCCGGGAAGAACAGCTGGAAGGTGTCGGCGCAACCGGCCGGCACGCAATCCGCCAGCACTTCCAGCGCGTCGTGACGATAGACACGCAGGTTGGTCAGACCCAGCTTGTCGACATCATCCAGCAGCTTGCCGACGCCCGGCGCGTGCACTTCGATGCCGATGAAGTCGGTGTCCGGGTTGGCCTGGGCCTGTTCACACAGTGACTTGCCCATGCCGAAGCCGACTTCGATCACCAGCGGTGCCCGACGCCCGAACAGCGCGTCGAGATCCAGCTCGCCCTGCTCGTGACGCAGGCCAAGGCGCGGGAAGACCTCTTCCAGCCCGCGAGTCTGGGCCTGGGTCATGCGGCCACCACGAATCACGTAGCTCTTGATGCCACGCTTGCGGGCGACGGCTTCATCGGCAACGGAAGGGGTCGCTGGCGCGCTTTCGGTCTGCACGCTCTCGGGCTGCGCGCGCTCGTTCTGCACACTTTCTTGCTGCGCATCGTCAGCGGGAGCAGAAGTGGACGTGTCGTCCTGCGGCTTGGAAGTCTCGTCAGTCATGGGGTCGTCTTGGTCTTTGCATGAACGATGCGCGTGCATCGGATTCGAATGTTTCAGGGCTCAGCCGGTGATCAGGCCAGCGCCCGGTGAAGAAGCACGTGCCGTCAGGCGAGTCGGCATGCGGCCGGCCAGGAAGGCGCCACGGCCGGAAATCACGGCCTGACGCATGGCATCTGCCATCAACAGCGGCTGGCGCGCGTGGGCGATGGCGCTGTTCATCAGTACGCCATCACAGCCCAGCTCCATGGCGAAGGCGGCTTCTGACGCCGTACCCAGACCGGCATCGACCAGCACCGGCACATTGGCGCGCTCGATGATCAGCGATAGGGTGTGCGGGTTGAGAATGCCGAGGCCGGAGCCGATCAGCGAGCCCAGCGGCATGATGGCGCAGCAGCCGATCTCCTCGAGCTGGCGCGCGACGATGGGGTCGTCGGAGGTATACACCATCACGTCGAAGCCATCGGCGACCAGCTCTTCAGCGGCCTTGAGCGTCTCGACGATATTGGGATACAGCGTGTCCTGATCGCCCAGCACTTCCAGCTTGACCAGGTTGTGGCCATCCAGCAGTTCACGGGCCAGCTTGCAGGTACGCACCGCGTCACGCGCGTTGTAGCAGCCGGCGGTGTTGGGCAGGAAGGTATAGCGATCCGGTGACAGCACGTCGAGCAGGTTCGGCTCGTCAGCGTTCTGACCCAGATTGGTACGGCGGACCGCAAAGGTGACCACTTCCGCGCCGGACGTCTCGATGGCGGAGCGTGTCTCGTCCATGTCCTTGTACTTGCCGGTACCGACCAGCAGGCGCGAGGAGAACTCGCGGCCGGCGACGATCAACGGGCTGTCGCCGGCGACCTGGGTGACGGGGTTGTTCAATGTCGGGGCAGAACTGTCTGTCATGATGACCTCATCGAGCTGGACGTGAAAGCGCTGAGCGCGAGCGAGTAGTGAAAAGTGTCAATCCTGGAAACAGGACGGATCAGCCACCACCGATGGCATGGACGATCTCGATGCGGTCACCGGCATGCAGACGGGTGTCGGCGTGCGCGCTACGTGGCACGATGTCTTCATTGCGTTCCACTGCCAGTCGGCGGCCCTGGAGACCGAGACTCTCGACCAGGGCGGCAATCGTCGTGTCGTCCGTCACCACGTGGTCTTCACCGTTGAGCTGTATCTGCATGCTGTCCTCCCGCGAAAAGAGGCCGCTATTGTAGCGGCTTTACGTGGACAGGCGTAGGCACATCGTGCCGCGCCACCTGCCCTCAAGGAATTATTGTCTATGCGTCACAACGACTCCCACTCCCGCCACTGGTGGCTGGCCATGGGACTGGCCGGCATGTCCACCGTCGCGCTGGGCGCCTTCGCCAGTCATGGCCTGCGTGGCACCCTGAGCGCGGACATGCTGCGCGTGTTCGAGACCGGCGTACGCTATCAGATGTGGCACGTGCTGGCGGCGGTCGGGGTACTCGCCTGGCGCTCGGTGCAGCCGCTGCGCGGCCAGATGCTGACGCTGGGGCTGTGGGCCGCCGGCATCCTGATGTTCTCGGGGTCGCTGTATGCCCTGGCGACCACGGCGCGCACCCAGCTGGGCATCATCACGCCCATCGGCGGCCTGCTGCTGATCGCCGGCTGGCTGAGCCTGGCCGTCACCGGCTGGCGTCAGCGCGGCAGCGAAGAGAAGGATATCAACAAGCTGTAGCGGACTGGCCCAAGGCGTGGCCCACGACCGCCCCGGGGTCAGTCATCGCTGTCCGGCAAGGTATAGGTCGCGGTCACGATGGCGACCGGGTCGGTGTCTCCGTGGCTGAAAAGCTCGATCTCGCCGACGGCCAGTCGCCGGCCCAGCTTGCGGATACGCGCGGTGGCCATCAGGTCGCGGTCGCCGCGCGCGCGACGCAGGAAGTGGATGCTGAGGTCACTGGTGACGGCCATCGGCTCCGGGCCGATCTCGCCGAGAATCGCGACATACAGGCAGACATCCGCCAGCGCCATCATCGTCGGCCCGGACACGCAGCTGCCGGGACGCAGATGCTCGTCCTCGATGGCCAACCCCATGGTCGCCCAGCGATCGCCGACGGCCTCGATGGTACCCAGACGCTGGGGGAAGACTTCATCGAGGAAATCCTCGATGGCGGCGGCGCTCATCACGGGCATGACATTCTCCTCGACACACTGGGTCCGATCGCGCGGTTACGCGGTTTCTGGGGCAAGGCTAGCGGCAAATGCGGTCTCGGGAAACATGCGCCTGGCAAAATAGTGGCCGGGCAATTCCTGCTCGGCGACAGACGACAACGGCGACCCAGGGTCGCCGTTGTCGTGTTCAGTGTTTCCTCAAGCCAACCGCCCTGCGATCAGCGCGCCTGCTGCTTTTTCTCGAGACGACGGCGATGCAGGACCGGCTCGGTGTAGCCACTCGGCTGCACACGACCCTGGAAGACCAGCTCGCAGGCGGCCTGGAAGGCGATGGAGCCCTCGAGGTCATCCGTCATCGCCTGATAGCTGGGGTCCGCGGCATTCTGGCGGTCCACCACGCCAGCCATGCGCTCCAGCGTGTCCTGCACCTGGGCGCTGTCGACGATGCCGTGATGCAGCCAGTTGGCGATGTGCTGGCTGGAGATGCGCAGCGTGGCGCGGTCTTCCATCAGGCCGACATCATGGATGTCCGGCACCTTGGAGCAGCCGGTGCCGTGATCGATCCAGCGCACCACATAGCCGAGAATCCCCTGGGCATTGTTGTCCAGCTCGGCCTGGATCTCCTCGGCACTCCACTGGGGGTCGAGCTCCAGCGGGATGGTCAGCAGGTCATCGAGGCTGGCACGCGGACGACTGAGCAGATCATGCTGCACGTCCTTCACCGAGACCTGGTGATAGTGCAGCGCATGCAGCACGGCGGCGGTCGGTGACGGCACCCAGGCGGTGTTGGCACCGGCGCGCGGATGGCCGATCTTCTGCTCGAGCATCGCGGCCATCAGGTCGGGCATGGCCCACATGCCCTTGCCGATCTGGGCACGACCGCGCAGGCCACATTCCAGGCCGACATCCACGTTCCATTTCTCGTAGGCCTGAATCCAGGCGGCGCCCTTCATGTCGCCCTTGCGCAGCATCGGGCCGGCTTCCATCGAGGTGTGCATCTCGTCACCGGTGCGGTCCAGGAAGCCGGTGTTGATGAAGGCCACGCGGGAACTGGCAGCCGCGATGCAGGCCTTGAGGTTGACGGTGGTGCGGCGCTCCTCGTCCATGATGCCCATCTTGAGCGTGGAGTCCGGCAGGCCGAGCAGCTGCTCGACCCGCGCGAACAGCTCATCGGCGAAGGCGACTTCCTCGGGGCCATGCATCTTGGGCTTGACGATGTAGACGGAGCCGGTGCGCGAGTTGCAGATGCCGCCGCGGTCCTGCTTGTCGCCCTTGAGGTCGTGCAGCGCGATCAGGCTGGTGAAGATGGCATCCATGATGCCTTCCGGCGCTTCGCTGCCGTCCTCGAGCAGGATGGCCGGGTTGGTCATCAGATGACCGACGTTGCGAATCAGCATCAGCGAACGACCATGCAGCACGCGCGTGGTGCCATCGGCGCCGGTGTATTCGCGGTCCGCATTCAGCTTGCGCGTCATGCTGCGGCCATTCTTCTCCAGCGTCTCGGTCAGGTCGCCCTTCATCAGGCCCAGCCAGTTGCGATAGACCGTCACCTTGTCTTCGGCATCGACGGCGGCCACCGAGTCCTCGCAGTCCATGATGGTGGAGAGCGCGGCCTCCATGATCAGGTCACTGACATTGGCGGGGTCGGTCTTGCCGATGGGGTGCTCGGCATCGATCACGAGCTCGGCGTGCAGACCGTTGTGGGCGAAGATGATCGCGCTCGGCGCGCTTTCATCGCCGCGATAGCCGAGGAAGCGTTCCGGCGACTTGAGGCTGAGGTCACGTCCTCCGGCACGCACCAGCAGATGACCATCACGAATCGTGTAGCCTTCGCTGTCGTGGTGACTGCCGCCGGCCAGCGGCGCGATGGTATCCAGCACCTGGCGCGCATAGGCGACGACCTTGGCCCCGCGTGCCGGGTTGTAGTCCTTGCCACGCTCGGCGCCATCTTCTTCGCTGATCGCGTCGGTGCCGTAGAGCGCATCATAGAGGGAGCCCCAGCGCGCATTGGCGGCATTCAGGGCGTAGCGGGCATTCATCACCGGCACCACCAGCTGCGGGCCGGCCTGCTGACAGATCTCGCTATCCACGAAGGCGGTGCTGGCTTCGACCGTATTCGGCTCCGGCAGCAGATAGCCGATCTCGTGCAGAAACGCCTTGTAGGCCTCGAGGTCTACCTTGCCCGGATGCTCGCGGTGCCAGGCATCGATCTCGCCCTGCAGCTGCTCGCGGGTCGCCAGCAGTTCGCGGTTGCGCGGTGCCAGTTCGTGCAGCAGTGAATCGACACCCGCCCAGAAGGTCTCCGGCGCGATCCCTGTGCCCGGCAGCGCTTCCTGCTCGATGAAGCGGTGCAGGCTGGCGTCGATGGCCAGGCGCTGAAGTTGAATACGGTCGGTCATGCGTTTGCTCTCCCTGAAAACGAATCGCTGGAAACCCTCACGGCTGACAACACTGCAAGCAGTGGTGTTCAAAAGGATTTTCGCCAGACGGCACTCACTGGCACGGCGCTTGACGCGTCTGCTGACGCGCGACTGCCCGACAAGCGTGAGCCATCGAGACGCCGGGCAGGAAGACGCTGTCACCTGCCGGGCGGGGACGAATCCCATCACCATACCCGATGGCGAGGCCGGCGAAAGGACTGCTATGACCAATGAACAAGCTCATGGAGCCCGATTACCCGCCCAGCGTTGATTCCGCGTCGCTGTTGTTGCTCGGCGACAGGCGGGGAAAACAGTGAAGAAACACTGTTCTTTGTGTAGCTCGCAGCCGCGCCAGCCGCTAGCATGGCAGCATTATGGAGATGACCATGCCCGATTTCAGTGAACTGCTCGACCACGGCCCCTTTATCCGCCTGCCTGACATGCTGCCGGGCCAGACGTCCAGTCCACTGGAGCGTTACCTGGGCCATTATGGTCTCGATGCGCTGCGCAGCGAGGACATCGCCGTGCATGCCGGCCACCTGGAGGCCGGGGGCTTTCGCCTGTGGGCCCAGCTGTGGACACCGCGCAAGCCGCGCGGCACGGTCTTCGTGGTCCACGGCTACTTCGATCACCTCGCCCTCTATCGTCATCTGCTGGCGCACCTGCTGCGCAACGGCTGGCAGGTCGCCTTGTGGGACCTGCCGGGCCATGGCCTGTCATCCGGCGAGCCCGCCTCCATCGATGACTTCGGCGACTATGTCGGCTGCCTGCAGGCCTTCCAGGATTACCTGGAAGACCACAGCCTGGCGCCGCACCCGTGGTTCGGCATCGGCCAGAGCACCGGCGGCTCGGTGCTGGCCACCGACGCCCTGATGCGCGGCGATGAATCGCGCTGGCAGGGAATCGCCCTGCTCGCACCGCTGGTACGGCCGTGGGGCTGGTCGCAGTCACGCTGGCTGCACAGCATGGCGCGCCCCTTCATCGATTCCATTCCGCGCAAGTACCGCGCGAATACCAATGATGTGGCCTTCTACGAGTTTCTCAGCACCAATGATCCGCTGCAGGCCGATCGCCTCGCGGTGAAGTGGGTGACGGCGATGCGGGAGTGGATCCCCCGTCTCCGCGCCCTGCCCCCCTGCTCACTGCCGACCCTGATCCTGCAGGGCGAGCAGGACACCACCGTCGATTGGCAATGGAACCTCGGCGTGTTGGCGAGCAAGTTCCCCAATGCGCGCATCTACCGCCATCCCGAGGCCCAGCACCACCTGGTCAATGAAGCCGAGCCGATTCGCAAGGAACTGTTTGCCGAGCTGGACGCCTTTCTCGATGCCCTGTCGCAGCGCCCGTCAGACCTGCCGCAGCAGGGGCGCACGGCATGATGGCCATGCATCGCCTGCGCATGCTGGCCGCGACCCTGCTACTCTCCACGCTGGCGGGCTGCATGAGCCTGGACCAGGTGCCGCGTGCCGAACGCGACCCCATCTATGGTCTCGGCCAGAGCGCGGCGCGTCTGATCGCCGAGCAACCCTGGACACCCCCGCTCGAGCAACAGGTATTGCTGCTCGCGCCGCCCGAGGTGGATGCCACGCTGCAGGCCAACCCGGGCGCGCTGAACGAGGCGCTGACCCGCGCCCTGCTGGCGCTCAAGAACGGGCCTCAGGTGCTCAACTGGAGCACTGACCGCCCCGCCGTCGATAGCCGCCAGTGGCGTCTCGAGACCACTCTCGAGGCCAGTGGCGTCGCACTGACCCTGTCAGACCGAACGCTGCAGCCGTATCAGCTGCAGCTGACACTGGTCCGCAGCGCCAGTGCCGAGCGCAATGAGACGCGCACCTTCACCCTGAGCGGCGCCTTCGACCAGGCGGCCCTCGAGTCGCTGGCGCGCAATCACCCCGCGCCCTGAGATCCGAGTCTTGAGCCCAGAGTCTTGCGCCCAGCTGCGCCGAGGTCCCCGCCACCCCTGATACACCCTTTATCGTTTTCTGCTTTTCCGGAGCCAACATGACCACCGCCAGTCCCCGTCGCTTTCTTGCCCACCTCTATCAGGATGGGCCGCATAACCCGTTCCCCGGCATCAAGGCGCTGGAACGCAGACTGGGACACGCGCTGCCGTATCAGTATGGCTCCAACGAAGGGCTCGACATGCCCCACCACACGCTGGGCGGCGCGCTGGGCACTGCCCTGGCCGACCTGAGCCGCAGCTATGCCGACGCCGATGCCTGGCAACTGCGCCAGCAACTGGCTGAGCGTCTGGGAGTCGCCTACGAGAACCTGCTGGTCGATGCCGGTGCCGACAGCCTGCTGGCACTGGTGATGCGCGCCACCGTCTGTGCGGGCGAGCGCGTGATCACCAGCGCCGGCACCTATCCGACCCTGGCGTACTTCGCCCGCGGGCTGGGTGCCGAGGTCATCGAGGTACCCTACAGCGAGAGCTTCGCCACGGCCGATGACGCCTCATCGTCGCGACTGGCCCCGGACCTCGCGGCGCTGCTCGCCGCGGCAAGGCAGCACGATGCCCGCGTCGTCTATCTCGCCAACCCCGATAACCCCAGCGGCCACCTGCATTCTGACGCCGATGTGCGTGCTCTGCGCGACGCCCTGCCGGAGAACTGCAGCCTGCTGCTGGATGAGGCCTATCACGACTTCCGCCCGGACGCCGCCCACGCCGACCATGCGCCGATGGCACGCACCTTCCGCCTGCGCACCTTCTCCAAGGCCTATGGGCTGGCGGGCCTGCGTCTCGGCTTCATGATCGCCGAGCCTGACGATGTCGCCATGCTGACCAAGGTGCGGATTCACTTCGCGGTCAGCGCCCCGGCAATGGCGGCAGGTGAGCTGCTGCTGGCGCACCCTGAAGAGGCGGCAGCGCACGTCGCCGGCGTGATCGACTGTCGCGATCGTCTCGCCGAGCACCTGCGCTCGCTGGGCGCGGAAGTGCTGCCCAGCGCGACCAACTTCCTCTGCGTGCGCCTCAAGAGCGCCGAACTGGCAGCACAGGTGCAGCAGCAATTGATGGCTCAAGGCGTGCTGATCACTCGCTCCCCGCATCCTTCGCTTGGCCATATCCTGCGCATCTCGACACTCGAAGACAGCCTGGTGCCGGGCCGTCTCGCGCGTCTCGAGCAGGCCATCGCCGAAGAGCGCCGTTCATGAACGATTTATCGTGAGGGCCTCGCGATGACGCTGGTCAGCCTCGCGGCCCGTGCCTTGAGCAGCCTCGCCGTGGTGGGCGCGAGCCTCTGGCTGGTGCCCGCACTATGGTTCCGCCTGCCGGGGCCGGAAGGGCTGCGCACCACCGTGGCTGCTCTCGCAGCGGTGCTGGGCCTCGTGTGCGTGATTGCCCTGTGGTGGCCGCAGGCCAGCGCGATTCGCTGGCGGCTGATGGGCAGCTACCTGATGCTGCTGGTCGCAAGCCTTGCCTGGTGGGCCAGCATCACGCCACGGGCGGACCGCGACTGGGCGCCGGAGGTGGCGCATCTGGTCGAGGGGCAGGTGGTCACGCCAGCACGGGACGAGGCATCGCCGGCAAGCGCCAGGACCGAAGCTGCCACGCAGGGTGAAGTGCTGCATCTCGAGCAGGTACGCAACTTCGTGTGGCACAGCGCCGAGGATTACACGCCGCGCTGGGAAAGCCGCGACTATCCGCTGGAGGAGCTGACCTCGGTGGACCTGCTGACCAGTCACTGGATGGGCCCGCAGATCGCCCATACGCTGGTCAGCTTCGGCTTTGCCGATGGCCGCTATCTGGCCTTCTCGGTGGAGATCCGCAAGGAGCGCACCGAGCAGTTCTCGACCCTCGGCGGCATGTTCAAGCAGTACGAACTGGCGGTGATCGCCGCCGACGAACGCGACATCATCCGCGTGCGCAGCAACGTGCGCGGCGAGCAGGTACACCTCTATCGGGTGCAGATGCCGCGCGAAATGATCCGCGAGCTGTTGCTGGCCTACGTCGACGAAGCCGAGACATTGCGCACTCAGCCACGCTTCTACAATACCGCCACCAGCAACTGCACCACCCTCGTCTACGCGATGATGACGCGCCTGACCGACGGTCTGCCGCTGGACTACCGTCTGCTGCTCTCCGGCTATCTGCCGGAATATGTCGCGGACCAGGACGCCCTCAGTGATGCTGCGCCCTTCGCGGAACTCAAGGCCAGCAGCCTGATCAATCCCGCCGCCATCGCCGCCGATGAGCATCCGGACGGCGACTTCTCACACCTGATTCGTGCAGGCATTCCCGGCGCGGACAGACCTTCCTACTGAGCCCGAGCAGCGCTGACATCCTGATCCGCCGACATCAGGCGCTGCGCTGCTGGGAACTGGCGCCCAGGCGAGCCGGGTCCCTGCCCATCATGCGGTCCAGCTGGCGATAGCCGATGGCCTCCATCAGCTGCGGCCGCTGCACACCGTCCTGGTCGATCAGATCACTCAGTGTCAGCGCGACACGCAGCACCCGGTGATAGGCGCGCGCCGAGAGATTGAGGCGTGACAGTACGCCGGCCAACCACTGGCGCTCGCCGTCTTCCAGCTGACAGGCGGCTTCCAGCGCGTGGGTATCCAGATGAGCATTCAGGCCGCCGCGTGCCAATTGGCGCGCGCGAGCGGCCAGCACTCGTTCGCGCACGCCGGCCGAGGCCTCGCCGGGGGTGGCGGATGTCAGCTCCTCGGCGGGCAGGCCCGGCACCTCGACCTGCAGGTCGATGCGGTCCAGCAACGGGCCGGACAGACGCGCCTGATAGCGCTGGATCTGCGCCGGGGTGCAGCTGCAATTGCGGCGACTGTCACCGAGGTAGCCGCAGGGGCAGGGATTCATCGCCGCGACCAGCTGGAAGCGCGCCGGGAAACGGCGTTGATGGCTGGCGCGCGAGATCAGGATACGGCCACTCTCCAGCGGCTCGCGCATCACTTCCAGCACGCCACGGTCGAACTCCGCCAGCTCATCCAGAAACAGCACGCCATGATGCGCCAGCGACACCTCGCCCGGACGCGGCTTGGAGCCACTGTCATTTTCAGCAATTGATGCGACCCTCAGCGCGTAATATCGGGCTATTATGGTAGTCTGTACAGGATTGAGTGCGACAGAATTAA
>NZ_CFDJES010000043.1:0-2875 GCF_983723665.1 Cobetia sp.
CTGGCCAACGGCTATGACGAGCTGACCGATGCCAGTGAGCAGGCGGCGCGCTTTGCCGAGGACAATGCCGCGCGAGTCGCCCAGGGCCTGCCCGAGGTGGCGGCTGACCAGCGCCTGGTGGCGGCCTTGCAGGCGGGAATGCCCGCGGGGAGCGGGGTGGCGCTGGGGCTGGATCGTCTGATCATGCTGGCGCTGGGAGAGCGCGATATCTCGGCGGTCATCGCTTTCCCGGCATCACGTGCTTGAGAGCCGACATGAGAGGCAGCTTTCGATGTGATTTGCGTGAATCCCAGCGTTTATTGCCAACACGCTTGTCGAGCGTGCGTCGACTAGACTGGAGAAGTCAGCGTGGAGGGTTGGCGCTTGCCGGCGAAGCCCGCAGGCAAGGTGATGGCAGGACCAGGGCAATGGTCGCAGCGGGTCTTCTTTTATCGGGCATGGTGAAAGAAGGCGACAGATGATGGCTCGAACCCTCGGAGCCTTCGAGGCATCATCCGGCAGTCGCGTCGTGAGAGCGTGACGCCCGTCATGGAGGACTCTGATCTGTTTGGGCACTGAAGGTAGTGATCACCCCGATGGCAGCGTTCATCGCGGGGCAAGGCAAGAAGGCGGGGAGCGCGGTCAGGCTCCTGTCGTTAAAAAGGGAAGCCAGGGGCTTCCCTTTTTTTATGCCCGGGTTTCATGTGCAGGCTTTATGCGCGAGTGTCGTGCTCGCGCTGCGTCAGGCCTGACCTTATTTCTCGTCTGTGGCCGGCGAGCCCTGCGCGGTCTCTGCCGCATGCTCTTCTGACTCGGCCGGAGCCGGCGCTGTCGCAGACGGGCGCATGCCGAGTGACTGCCCCATGCTGACCTTCTGGCCCGGTGTCAGGGCGTCATCGAACTCGACGCTGTCCGGGAAGCACATCACCACGGTGGAGCCGAGCTGGAAGCGGCCCATCTCGGCGCCATGCGCCAGCTCGATGAGCTGATCGAAACGGGTCGTCTCGACATCACCGGAAAGCGGCGTGACCTGACCACTCCAGACGGTCTTGATCGCCGCGACGATCATCGCGCCCACCAGCACCATGGCCATCGGGCCGTGTTCGGTCTCGAAGATGCACACCAGGCGCTCGTTGCGGGCGAAGAGGCCCGGCACGTGCTTGGCGGTGGCTTCGTTGACCGAGAACAGGCGTCCCGGGACGTAAGCCATCTCGACCAGACGACCGGCCACCGGCATATGGACGCGATGGTAGTCCTTCGGTGACAGATAGACGGTGGCGAAGCGACCGTTGCGGAAGGGCGCGGCGCGCTCTTCACTGCCACCCAGTAACTGGGTCAGCGAGAATGCCTGACCCTTGGCCTGTACGAGAGTGCCGTGTTCGATGTTGCCGAACTGGGACAGTACGCCATCGGCCGGTGACACCAGGCCTTCACCGATGGGGCGGGCGTCCGCCTTCAGGGCACGGGTGAAGAAGTCATTGAAGCAGGCATAGGAACGCGGATTCTCCTCGAGCGCCTCGTTCATGTTGACGCCGTAGGCCTTGATGAAACGCTCGATGAAGGTGTTCTTGACCCACGGATCGGTGCAGGCGGCGACACGGCCGATGAGGCGTGAGATCAGGTGCTGGGGCAGTGGGTACTGGCTCAGGGAAAACAGCTTGGCGCGATCCACGATGGCGATCCTTGCAGGCACTTTCAGGAATGAAAAGCCCGCTCCTCGAGAGGGCGGGCGTTGGCCGGCAACAGCGGCGGCCAGCAGTTGGGCTGCACCTTAGCCCATCGTCAATAACGGCTCAAGCCTGCGAATTGCCGCAGCCGTGGGCCTGGTGACAGTTGCCAGACAGGCCATGCGTGTCATCCCGGCATGGCCTGCCTTGGCGTGCTGGCGCTCGATAGGCTCGTCCCAGGCTGCCATCAGAAGCTTTCAGCCCGATATCAAGCGCCTTCAGCGTTCGATGGGCGTGTCATCACGGTTGCCCCATTCCTTCCAGGAGCCCGGATAGGCGCGTACATCGCTGAAGCCCAGCGCCTGACCCACCAGCCAGGTCAGGCCGGAGCGGTGATGGCTCTGGCAGTGCGTCACGATGTGCTGTTCGGGGTTGAGGCCGCGAGCGCCCAGTTCCGTCACCAGCTCCGCATAGTCGCGGATGCGCAGGTTGCGCTCACGGTCCATGGCCTCGGTCCACTCGAAATGCACGGCGCCCGGGATATGGCCGAGGCGGGCGTTCTGGCCCTTCTCGCCGCGATACTCTTCCGCGGAGCGCGCATCCCAGACCACGACGCTTTCCTGCGGGTCCTCGGCCGCCAGTCGATCGAGAATGTCTTCCCGCGTCGCCATCACGCTGGTGTCCATGTAGGCGGCGTGATACTCGCTGGGGCTCCAGTCGCTGGCGGTGTCACTCAGCGGCAGGCCATCGCCTTGCCATGCGTGCAGGCCACCATTGAGGTAGCTGTAGCGGGTATGGCCGAGCAGCGCCAGGGTCCACAGCAGGCGTCCGGCCCAGCCGCCGCCTTCATCGTCATAGGCCACCACATGGCTGTCGCGGGTGATGCCAAGGGCTGACATCACGCCAGACAGTGCCTCGGGGCTCGGCACGCCGGGAATGTCGTCGTCATTGCTGCCGACCAGCTGCTTGAAGTCGAGCAGGCGAGCGCCGGGCACATGACGCGCATGGCTCTCGGCTTTCAGCGGCACGTCGACGATCACGATATCAGGATGGTCGAGCATCTCCGCGAGCTGCTGCGGTTCGACGATCAAGGGCAGCAGGTCGGCTTCCGAGGGGGAAGGGTGTGAAGAATCGTGAGACATGGCGTAATCCTTGCTTCTACGAAGAGAGTGATCCTTCCGGCATCATGGCACGTCGGCTGGCACTGTGGTCAAGTCACTGCGATCAAG
>NZ_CFDJES010000043.1:2975-7790 GCF_983723665.1 Cobetia sp.
ACAGACGTGGACGACGCGTGTGCCAGCAGGGCACAGTGCGCGCCATGACCTGACCTTCTGGACAGCCTTCTGGGCAGGCTTCTGATCAACTGGCGAGGCCAGCCAGTAGCCCCAGCAGCCAGTAGATCCAGTAGGTCTTGTCGAAAGAAGCGCTTGTTTCAGTGCAGCGGGCCTGAGGCGAATGCCACATTCTGGCCCTCGGGAACACCCTCTTCACTGCCCCAGGCAATACACTGTCTATCGCCAGTGGCGCTGCTGCACTTTTCGAGTGCGGTACGGGCGCTCAACGTGTGTCATTTCGGTGCAGCGTGTCGGCGACCCGTCGACGCTGAGCTGCTACTCAATCGCTTCATCCTGAACGGGAGTCATCATCTTGCTCGAGCGCCTATTCTCACTGCGTGCCGAAGGCACCACGACGCGCACGGAAGTGCTGGCGGGCATCGCCACCTTCATGGCGTCGATGTACATCATCGTGGTCAATCCCGGCATCCTGTCAGCCGCCGGCGTGCCATTCAGTGCCGCCCTCACGGCGACCGTGCTGGTCAGCTTCTTCGGCAGCCTGATGATGGGCCTGTACGCGCGCAACCCGATCCTGGTCGCGCCGGGGATGGGCATCAATGCCCTGTTCGCCTACACCATGGTGCTGGGCGGCGGCATGAGCTGGGAGGTCGCGCTGGGCTGCGTGTTCTGGGCCGGCGTCATCTTCGCGGTACTGGCCCTGTTCAACGTGCGCCGCCTGGTGATCGATGCGATTCCCGCTCAGCTTCGCTACGCCATCGCCTGTGGTATCGGCCTGTTCATCACCTTGATCGGTCTGGTGAATGCCAAGCTGATCGTCTCCAATCCGGTCACCGTGGTCAGTGTCGCGCCGATGACGCCCTCGCTGGTGGTCTTCCTGCTGGGGCTGGCGCTGACCGCCATCCTGGTCGCGAAGCGCATCCACGGCGCTCTGATCATCGGCATCATCGTCACGACCCTGATGGCGACCACCATCGGGCGTCTGTGGGGGGATGGCAGCGCCTACTTCCCGCCGGAGATCGCTCAGCCGACGCTGGTCAACTTCACCGGTATCTTCGCTGCGCCTGATTTCAGCGGCCTGCTGGCGCTGGACCTGCTCGGTTCGCTCAAGGTGGCCTATGCGCCGTTCATCTTCGTCATCCTGTTCACGGTGTTCTTCGATGCGCTTTCGACCTTCATGGCGGTGGCCGAGGCGGGCAATCTGAAGGACGAGAATGGTGACCCGCGCAATATCCGTCGCTCGATGATGGTCGATGCCTTCTCGGCGCTGGTGTCCGCGCCACTGGGTACCAGCCCGGCGAATGCCTACATCGAATCGGCGGCCGGTATCAGTCAGGGCGGACGCACCGGGCTGGTCGCGGTGGTGGTGGCGCTCTGCTTCCTGCCGTTCCTGTTCCTGGCGCCGCTGCTGTCGTTGGTGCCGTCCATCGCGACTGCCCCGGCGCTGATTCTGGTCGGCGTGTTCATGATGGAGCCGATCGGCAAGATCCACTGGCACCAGTTCGATGATGCGATTCCGGCCTTCATCGCCATGGTGATGATTCCGCTGACCTATTCCATCACCCACGGTATCGTGTTCGGCTTCCTGAGCTTCGTGGTCATCAAGCTCGGCGTCGGCAAGGTGCGCGAGATTCGCCCGACCATGTGGGTGCTGTTCGCGCTGTCACTGCTGCTGTTGCTGGAAGGCTAGGCTTCGAAAGCGGATGTGATGCGTCTCGAGGCTGTGATGTATCTCGAATGCGTCGAGCATGAAAAAGCCCCGCCAGGCAGTGACTGCCTGGCGGGGCTTTTTGTTGACGGCTTTTGATAGCGCCTGATCAGCTCTCGGTCAGCGAGAGCAGAATCTTCTTGTAGCTCTCGAAGCGCACGCGGCCGATCTCACCGTTGTCCACGGCCTGCAGCAGGGCGCAGCCCGGCTCCTTCTCGTGTTTGCAGTCGCGGAAGCGGCAATAGCCGAGATAGTCGTGGAACTCGCGGAAGCCGTCGGTGACCTGCTCGGGAGTCAGGTGCACCAGGCCGAATTCGCGGATGCCGGGCGAGTCGATCAGGTCACCGCCATCCGGCATGTGATAGAGCCAGGCGGTGGTGGTGGTGTGCATGCCCTGGCGTGATTCGGCCGACAGCGGGCCGACACGAACCTCTTCCCTGGGCAGCAGCATGCCGATCAGGGACGACTTGCCGACGCCACTCTGGCCGACGAAGACCGAGGTGCGGTCGCTGAGCTGGGCCTTGAGGGCATCGAGCCCCGACTCGCCACGCGTGGTACAGGCGACGACTTCGTAGCCGAGCGCTTCATAGCGCGCCAGCAGGTCGCGCAGCTCACCGCCGCTTTCCGGCAGCAGGTCGACCTTGTTGAGCACCAGCACCGGCGTGATGCCGGTGGCTTCCGCGGCGATCAGATAGCGGTCGATCAGGTTGGGCTGCGGGGCGGGTTCGGCGGCGAACACGATCAGGATCTGGTCGATGTTGGCCGCCACCGGCTTGAGCACGCCGCGCATGTCGGGGCGTTCAAGCTCGGTGGTGCGTGCGCCACGCGCGACGACGACGCCGCTGGCATCGCTGGCTTCGCGCCAGATGACCCGGTCACCGGTGACCAGCGTCTCGAGGTTGGCGCGCAGGTGGCAGCGGTGCAGGCTGCCGGATTCGCTCTCGACTTCCAGGCTGCGCCCGAAGTGGGCGATGACACGGCCATGCTGCTCCGGGCCATATTCGCCGGCGTCGAGCTTGTCACGGTCCTGCGTCTCGCGCTTTTCGGCGCGCTTGGTACGCTCGGCCTGCACCTTCTCGATTCGCCATTGCTGCTGGCGGCTTAGCTTGCGTTTACTCATGCTTGGCTGGTGACTCCGGTCGCCGTTCGTTCGCCAGGGATGGGAGAGTCTTCCCCCCTTTGCGGCGCGATTGTACCCTTTGCGCCCTCGGGTGTCGTGCGACGCCCCGGGATGGCGTGTGATACTGCTGTCATCGACTGGCGTCCCGCGCCATTCCATCATCTGCTCAGCAAGGAGTGAACCATGGCAAATCCCACCGCGCAGGCCGACCGCCTCATCTGGATCGACCTGGAAATGACCGGCCTCGACCCGGCGCGTGAGCGCATCATCGAGGTAGCCACGCTGGTCACCGACGGCGACCTCAACCTGATCGCCGAAGGCCCGGTGTTGGCCGTGCATCAGCCGGACAGCCTGCTGGAGGCGATGGATGAGTGGAATACGCGCACCCATGGTGAATCCGGGCTGGTGAAGCGCGTCAAGGAAAGTCAGATAGATACCGCCGAAGCCGAACGCCAGACCCTCGAGTTCCTGGCCCGGCACGTGGCGGCAGGCGCCTCGCCGATGTGTGGCAACAGCGTGCATCAGGACCGCCGCTTCCTGCAGCACGAGATGCCGTTGCTGGAAGAATTCTTCCACTACCGCAACATCGATGTCTCGACCCTGAAGGAGCTGGCCAAGCGCTGGAATCCGGCTGCGCTCGACGGCTTCAAGAAGCGTGCGACCCACCAGGCGATGGACGATATCCGTGAGTCACTGGCGGAGCTTGCGCATTACCGCAAGACCTTCCTCAAGCTGACCCAGCAGGGCATCGTCTAAGTATCGTTCCTCAATTCAAAGCGATAGCCCACGAGGCAACGGCTCTCAAAGCGCGGTGGCCAGGCGGGCGCCGCGCTTGATGGCCTGCTCCTTCAGCGCCCAGCGCACATGCTCGCGCAGTGGCTCGCTGGGGTAGGCCTGACGGGCGCGCAGCACATGCTCGACCTGCTCCGACCAGGGCGCGTTGCCCAGCCCGATGGCGATGTTGGAGAGCCACTTCTCGTAGCCGATGCGTCGAATCGGGCTGCCTTCCGTCTTGCTGAGAAATTCCTGCTCCCCCCAGCAGAACAGGCGGATCAGCTCGATGCGATCCAGATCATGGCGCGGCGAGAAGTCCGTCTCCTGAGTCGCCTTGGCGAAGCGCGTGAAGGGGCAGAACAGCTGACAGTCATCGCAGCCGTAGATGCGGTTGCCCATCGGGCGGCGGAATTCCTCGGGGATGGCGCCATCGAGCTCGATGGTCAGGTACGAGATGCAGCGCCGCGCATCGACGACCTTGTCCTCGACGATGGCATCCGTCGGGCAGGCGACCTTGCAGGCGTTGCAGCTGCCGCAGTGTTCCTTTTCAAAGGGGGCGTCCACCGGCAGGGGCAGGTCGGTGTAGAGTTCGCCCAGGAAGAACAGGCAGCCGGCCTGCTGATTCATCAGCATGGCGTTCTTGCCGAACCAGCCGATGCCGGCCTTCTGTGCCAGGGCGCGCTCCATCACCGGGGCGGAGTCGACGAAGGCGCGATAGCCGAACTTGCCGACTTCCTTCTCGATCTGCTTGGCCAGATTGGCCAGTCGCTTGCGCATCAGCTTGTGGTAATCACGCCCCAGCGCGTAGCGTGACACATAGGCGCGTTCAGGTTGGCTGAGCACCTGAGTGGTCTCGACCTCAGGCGGCAGGTAATCGAGGCGCACGCTGATGACGCGCAGTGTCCCGGGCACCAGCTCCTCAGGACGAGTGCGCTTGGTGCCGTGCTTGGCCATGAAGTTCATCTCGCCGTGATGGCCGTTGGCCAGCCAGCGCTCCAGATAGGCCTCGTGGGCCGAGAGGTCGACATCGGTGATGCCGACCTGCTGAAAACCCAGCTCGCGCCCCCATGTCTTGATGCGCGTCGCCAGTTCCGCCATGGCCTGTTCATCGGCGGCGGGGCTCCCGGTGTCGGCAGGTGAAGCGGCGGCGGTGGATGAGTGCGGAGCAGACATGGGGGTTCCAGCGAGATCGAGG
>NZ_CFDJES010000043.1:7890-13338 GCF_983723665.1 Cobetia sp.
CAGGCAACGAACATCCAGTCAGGCAATGGATATCCAGACAAGGAGTGTAGGCATGACAGCGCACGAATCGACCTCTGACCAGACCTGCCCCCCGGCATCTTCGGCGACCATGACGCTGTGGCGTTCGGTCAACTGTCTGTGGCCGTTGGCGGCGCTGCGTGATCTGGAGCATTGGATGCTCGCGGAGGAGACCGTCGCCGCTGACAGTGGCCAGAGCGAGGCGCCGGTGGAGAAGCGCCTGATGGGGCGCGCCGCGCAATCGGCGTTCGATCTGCTGCGTCAGCGTTGGCCGGAGGCGCGCAGGCTGTGCGTGCTGTGTGGTGGCGGCAACAATGGCGGTGATGGCTATCTGCTGGCGCGCCTGGCATTGCTGGCGGGCTTCGAGGTGCGAGTCATCGCCTTGACGCCGGAGGATGCCTTGACCGGTGATGCGCAGCTGGCCGCGATCGCGGCGCGCGAGGCTGGTGTCGAGACGCTGGCATGGCCGAAGGCCGATGAGGAGGCGGCGGATGCGCTGCTCAAGGGCTGGCCCTTGCTGGTGGATGCGCTGACCGGCATCGGCCTGCGCGATGCGCCGCGCGGCAGCGTGGTCGAAGTCATCGAGCGCATCAATCACGCTCATCAGCAGGGTGTGCATGTCATGGCGCTGGATGTGCCCTCAGGCTTGAACGCCGCGACGGGCGCGGTCGCGGGTGTCGCCGTGGAAGCGGATGTGACGCTGACGTTTCTGGTCGACAAGCCGGGCCTGCACACCGGACGCGCCGAGCTGCACGCCGGGCACGTCAGTCTGGCGCGCCTGGGCGCGGCGCGCGTGTTGCCGGAGGTGGTCGCGCAGTCGCGCACCGCAGCCTTGCTGGCAGAGGACGCCGTGCAGCGGCTGACACCGCGCTGGCTGGAGTCCGAGCTGGTGCCGCGCTCGCCGCTGGCCCACAAGGGCGATACCGGCAGTGTGCTGGTCTTCGGCGGCGGGCCGGGGCTGGGGGGCTCGGTGTTGCTGGCCAGTGAGGCGGCGGCGCGGGCCGGCGCCGGCAAGGTCGCGCTGCTGACGGCACCCGCGCATATCAGCGCCAGCCTGACGCGCTGCCCCGAGGTCATGGCCCGCGGCCTCAAGAGTGGCCCGGAGGGCAGCAGTCATGATGGCTTCGCCGTGCTGGAATCACAGCTGGCACAGGCCAGCGTGACGCTGGTCGGGCCCGGCATGGGCACCGAGAGTCTCGAGAGCATGCTGTGGGGCTGGGGCGGCATGTCGCGGGTGCTGGCGGCGGGGCAGCCGCTGGTCGTGGATGCCGATGGCCTGAGCCTGCTGGCCTGGCGCGCGAGCGAAGGCGAGATCATTCGTCGCGACGACTGGGTGCTGACGCCGCACCCCGGTGAGGCCGCGCGTTTGCTCGATTGCAGTGTGGCGGACATCGAACACGACCGGATCGCAGCCGCAAGAGCACTCCAGCAGCGTTTCGGCGGCAGCGTGGTGCTCAAGGGCGCGGGCAGTCTGGTGGCGAGCCCTGCGGGGGTACTCGAGGGGCCGGCGGTGGCGCTCTGCCCCTACGGCAATCCGGGCATGGCCAGTGGCGGCATGGGCGATGTGCTGGGTGGCATCATCGCGGGTCTGGCGGCGCAGGCGCTCAACGGCGGCTTCGATGCACGCCAGCCGCGTTCCTCCCAGGATGAGGCGGCGCAGGCCCGGCGAGTCACGCGCGCCATGGCGCAGGCGGCAAGGCTTGGGGTGCTGGTGCATGCCCTGGCGGCCGACCGGGCGGTACAGGAGCGTGGTGAACGTGGCCTGCTCGCAGGTGATCTGGCATCCTATATGCATTTATTGCTCAATCCACGGGCCCGAGATGCGCATACTTCTGTCTGATGAAAACGCCCAGGTTGCCTTCGGCACTCAATTGGGAAATATCCTTGCCGGCCGCGGGCTGGTGTTCCTGGAGGGCGAGCTGGGGGCGGGCAAGACGACCCTGACCCGCGGCGTGCTGCGCGCCTATGGTCACCAGGGCGCGGTCAAGAGCCCGACCTACACCCTGGTGGAGCCCTACGTGCTGCCACGGGCCGAGGGTGGCGAGTGGCACATCAACCACTTCGACCTCTACCGCCTCGCCGACCCTGAAGAGCTCGAGTTCATCGGGGGGCGCGATCTGCTCGCCGCCGACAGCCTGGCGCTGATCGAGTGGCCGAGCTGTGGTCAGGGCTTTCTGCCCACGCCGGATCTGCGCATCACGCTGTTCGTCGCCGACGAAGGACGCGAGGCCGAATTGACTGCCCTGACACCGCGAGGTGAGGGTTGGTTGGCAACACTGGCCGAGCGCCGAACCTCTCAGGCATGATGACGCCGTTCCGCTTGCGATGTCTGGCGGCGCAGTGTCCGATCATTCGTTATCTTCATTCATGTTCTTTCTGTCTGGGTCATCCTGTCTGATGCCTGAAATAGCGTCCAAAATCCCCCGTATGCGTCTGGCGCGCAGCTTCCGTCGCTGGCTGGCGGGTGGCGTCGTCTGCTCGCTTGCCAGTCTGGTGCTGGCGCCGCAGGCGCTGGCCGCCAAGGTCGAGAACCTGCGCCTGTGGACCGCACCGGACCACACGCGGCTGGTGTTCGATCTCGACAGTGCCGCCAAGGCCAAGGTCTTCGGCCTCGACAATCCGCGCCGTCTGGTGATCGACCTTGCCGGCAGCGAAGTGGCCAGTGCCGCGGTCGAGCGCAAGTTCACCGCGCTGAATCTCGAAGGCAGCGCCATCAAGTCGATCCGCAGCGGGCGTCAGGGGGATGCCCTGCGTGTGGTGCTCGACCTGACGCGCCCGGTCAATCCCAAGGACTTCACGCTGGCGCCGAATGCCAAGTACGGCAATCGCCTGGTGGTGGATCTCGAGTTCCCCGGCGAGTCGGCGGTCGAGAATCCCATCGACCCCATCGAGGCCCGTATCCGCGAGCAGGAACAGGCCGCGGCCAAGCGCAAGCTGAAGGGCGAGCCGGCGGAACCTGTGGTCAATACCCAGGCGGCGGCACATCCCAAGCGTGACATCATCATCGCGATCGACCCTGGCCACGGCGGGGAAGACCCGGGCGCAAGCGGCCCCAGCGGGACTCGAGAGAAGGATGTGGTGCTCAAGATCGGCAAGCGCCTCAAGCGCATGTTCGATGCCCAGCCCGGCTTCAAGGCCATCCTGACCCGCAACAGCGATTACTACATTCCGCTGCGCAAGCGCACCGAGATCGCGCGTGAGCAGAAGGCGGACTTCTTCGTCTCGATTCACGCCGATGCCTTCAACAGTCCGCGCCCGCACGGCAGTTCGGTCTTTGCGCTCTCAAGCCGCGGCGCGACGTCCGAGACCGCACGCTGGCTGGCCGCCACCGAAAACCGTGCTGACCTGATCGGGGGCGTGGATGGCAATCTCAGCCTGAATGACAAGGATGAGATGCTGCGGGGCGTGTTGCTCGACCTGACCATGACCGCGACGCTCAACGATTCGCTGGCGGCGGGTAGCGGCGTGCTGGCCAACCTCGGGCGCATGAATTCCCTGCACAAGCGTCAGGTGGAGCAGGCGGGCTTCGTGGTGCTCAAGTCGCCGGATATCCCCTCGCTGCTGGTGGAGACGGGCTTCATCTCCAACCCCCAGGAAGAACGCAACCTCAACAGCGGTCCCTATCAGGAGAAGCTGGCGCGCTCGATCTTCTCGGGAATCCAGAGCCACTTCGAGCGCAATCCGCCGCCCGCAAGTCTGCTGGCATGGCAGCGCAGCCAGGCACGCGGTGGCAACGGCGGCGAATATCGCGTCAAGAGTGGCGATACGCTGTCGGAAGTGGCCCAGCGCCACAACGTGAGCATGGCGGCCCTCAAGCAGGCCAACAACATGAGTGGCGACACGGTGCGCGTGGGCCAGCTGCTCAAGATTCCACGCAGCTGAACCTGACGTCATGAAGTCGCCCTGACCGCGCCTTGCGTTGGCGGGGCGCAGACACTGTCCGCTGATGCAGTTCCGGCATGCGTTGCTTGCCGTGGCTGGGTCGGCGGACAGTATCGTTTTCAGAGAAGCGGCGTTTTTCGCTCGTGTATCCAGGAGTCTATCGATGTCTGACGAGCTGACCGACATGCAGCCCGCTCGCCCTGGCGAGCGACGGATCCGTATCCTCAATCCGCGCCTCGCCAACCAGATCGCGGCGGGTGAGGTCGTGGAGCGGCCGGCTTCCGTGGTCAAGGAGCTGGTCGAGAACGCCATCGATGCCGGCAGCACCCGCATCGAGCTGGAGCTGGAAGGTGGCGGTGCGCGGCTGATTCGCGTGCGCGACAACGGCTGCGGCATCACCGAGGAAGACCTGCCGCTGGCGCTGTCACGGCATGCGACCAGCAAGATCGAGAGCCTGGATGATCTCGAGGGCGTGGCGAGCCTCGGTTTCCGGGGCGAGGCACTGGCCTCGATCAGTTCGGTCTCGCGGCTGGAGCTGTTCTCGAATGTCTCGGATGAGCCGGCCAACGGCTGGCGCGTGGTGGCGGAAGGGCGCGAGATGGCGCCGCGCGTCTCCCCGGCGCCGCATCCGCGTGGCACCAGCGTCGCGGTGCGTGATCTGTTCTTCAATACGCCGGCGCGCCGCAAGTTCATGCGTACCGAGAAGACCGAGTTCGGTCATGTCGAGGAAAGCTTCCGGCGGCTGGCATTGTCACGCCACGATATCGGCTGGACCCTGCGTCACAACCAGAAGGTGGTGCATCAGCTGCGTGCCGGTGAAGACACCCTGACGGTGGAACGGCGTATCGGTGCGCTGCTCGGGCGCAACTTCCTCGAGCATGCGCTGCATCTGGATATCGAGGCCTCCGGCCTGCGTCTGTCCGGTTGGGTGGGCTTGCCGACGCACTCGCGTGCCCAGGCCGATCAGCAGTACTTCTTCGTCAATGGCCGCGTGGTGCGCGACCGCCTCGTCGCGCATGCCGTGCGTCAGGCCTATCGCGACGTGCTGTTCCATGGTCGGCATCCGGTGTTCGTGCTCTATCTGGAGCTCGACCCGACGGTGGTGGATGTCAACGTTCACCCGACCAAGCACGAAGTGCGCTTCCGGGACGGGCGACTGGTGCATGACTTCCTGTTCTCGAGCCTGCACAAGGCGCTGGCCGAGGTGCGCCCCGGTGACAACAGCGCCGCGCCTACCGGCATCGAGGGGCAGGAGAAGGAGGAGGACCCCGGTTGGCAGCAGCAGGGCATGCGCCTTGGCCGTCAGGAGCAGGACGCCCAGCCAAATGCCGCCTCCGAACAGCAATCGACATCGGCCGGTCCGCAGGCTGGGGGCGACTCGTCGGACTCGTCGAGCGCGCCTGCAGGCCGCCCTGCGGCCCCCTGGCAGCCTTCCTCGCAGCTGCCGCCTGCCGGTGATGGCCGCTCCAGCGAACGCCTGAGTGCCGAGCGTGTGCGTCAGTTCATGGCCGGCTATCGGGCACTGCACCCCAGCGAAGATCATCTGCT
>NZ_CFDJES010000043.1:13438-23494 GCF_983723665.1 Cobetia sp.
TGCGCCCGGCTGGCGGGTCGACACGCCTCAGGTGGGTGGGCCGTCCGGTGGCGCGTCTTCCAGCGATGCCATGTCTGGCATGTCGGCGCCGTCTGTCTCAGGCAGTTCGGTCTCGGGTGGTTCGGTCTCAGGCAGCTCGGCAGTGGTGATGCGTGGTCTGCCGGCCCAGAGTGACGACGATGACACGCCGCCGCTGGGCTACGCCGTGGCGCAGCTGCACGGCGTCTACATCCTGTCGCAGACCTCGCGCGGGCTGGTGATGGTCGACATGCATGCCGCTCACGAGCGCATCACCTATGAGCGCATGAAGCAGCATGTGCATGGTGGCGGCCATCTGGAGGCCCAGCCGCTGCTGGTGCCGGTGTCGCTGGCGGTCAGTGCGCGCGAGATGGGCACCTTCGAGCGCGAGTCCGAGGCGTTCACGCGTCTGGGCGTCGAGCTGGACGCTGCCGGGCCGGAAACGCTGCTGGTGCGTCAGGTGCCGGTCGTGCTCGGCAATGCCGATGTGGAACCCCTGGTGCGCGGCATGCTGGAAGATCTTGAGCGCTATGGGCGCAGTGACCGCATGGAGGCGCACATGAATGAACTGCTCGCCGACATGGCGTGTCGCGGCAGCGTGCGCGCCAACCGCCGTCTGACGATTCCGGAAATGAATGCCCTGCTGCGTGACATGGAGCGCACCGAGCGCTCCGGGCAATGCAATCATGGCCGACCGACCTGGACCGAGCTTTCGATGCATGAGCTCGACAAGCTGTTCCTGCGCGGCCAGTAGATGACGCCCCGTGTCGTCGCGGTTCACCCCTGATTCACCTCCCAGCCCAGACAATAGGCCATGACCCAGATTCAACCCCCTGAAGATTCCCGACACCACG
The DNA here is from genome assembly GCF_983723665.1 of Cobetia sp. Classification (NCBI taxonomy): domain Bacteria; kingdom Pseudomonadati; phylum Pseudomonadota; class Gammaproteobacteria; order Oceanospirillales; family Halomonadaceae; genus Cobetia; species Cobetia sp. The sequence goes on from NZ_CFDJES010000043.1 coordinate 14,311, forward strand.
CGCCTGAGGTGGCTGACAAGCCGCCTGTCGTGTTGTTGATGGGGCCGACGGCCTCCGGCAAGACCGACCTCGCCATTCGCTGGCATGAGGAGCAGGGCGCGGAGCTGGTCAGTGTCGATTCGGCGCTGATCTATCGCGGCATGGATATCGGCACGGCCAAGCCGAGCGCGGCCGAGCTGGCCCGAGCGCCACACCGCCTGATCGACTTTCTCGACCCGCTGGAGAGCTATTCCGCCGCCGAGTTTCGTCGCGATGCGCTGGCGCATATCGCCGAGATCCAGTCCCGCGGCAAGATGCCGCTGCTGGTCGGTGGCACCATGATGTATTTCAAGCGTCTGCTGGAAGGCGTAGCGGAGCTGCCGGCAGCGGATGCCGAGCTGCGCGCGGAGCTCGAGGCGCGTATCCAGTCCGAGGGTCTGTCGGCGCTGCATGCGCAGCTGGCGCGGCTTGATCCGGCCACGGCACAGCGCATTCGGGCCACTGATCCCCAGCGGCTGACACGTGCGCTGGAGGTTTGTCTGATCAGCGGGCGTCCGATGAGCGAGCTGCTCGCGGAGCAGCCAGAGGCGGAACTTCCGTTCCGGCCGATAGCGATCGCACTGGCGCCCCACGATAGAGCCGTGTTACATGAACGTATCGAGACGCGTTTTGATCAGATGTTGGAACAGGGCTTCATTGCCGAGGTCGAAGCGCTGAAGGCACGTCCGGAGCTGCATGCGGGCCTGCCCTCGATACGTTGTGTCGGCTACCGTCAGGTGTGGGATTTTCTCGATGGCCATCTGAGCCGGGATGAGATGCGCGAACGCGGCATCATCGCGACGCGTCAACTCGCCAAGCGACAGTTGACCTGGTTGCGGAGCTGGCAGGGGATTCACCCGGTGGATTCCATGGGTGTAGATCCTTACAGTAAAACCTTGAAAATCGTGCGCCAGACCTGCACTTAGCGTAACATGAGCGGTCACGACCCGCGCCCGTGAAGCCCCCTCAAGAGGGCAACCCGGAGCGCTGGCGAACATAACCATACTTACCTCGAACGAGACATTTTTACGGAGAGTCACATGTCCAAAGGTCAATCACTCCAGGACCCGTACCTGAACATCCTGCGCAAGGAACGTATCCCGGTCTCGATCTTCCTGGTCAACGGCATCAAGCTGCAGGGCCAGATCGAATCCTTCGATCAGTTCGTGATCCTGCTGCGCAATACTGTCTCCCAGATGGTTTACAAGCACGCTATCTCGACCGTGGTGCCGTCGCGCAATGTGCGCCTGCCGGCCCAGGATCCGAGCGTGCCGTCCACAGAAAGCTGAAGTTAGAGGCGCTGATTGTTCTTCGAACGACCCGAAGCCGGTGAAACGGCCGTCCTGGTGCATGTCAATTTCCGGGACGAAAAAGAACGCGAGGATGCCGGTGAGCTCCTCGAACTCGTACGTTCGGCAGGCGCCGTGCCGGCGACCCTCATCGAGGGTAGCCGGCCCCGCCCCGACTCCCGTACGTTCATCGGAGAAGGCAAGCTTGAGGAAGTGCAAGAGGCCCTGGCCGTGCACGAAGCCGAGCTGGTCATTTTCAACCATTCATTGAGTCCTTCCCAGCAGCGTAACCTCGAAGCCACGCTCAAGTGTCGCGTCATCGACCGTACCGGTCTGATTCTCGACATCTTTGCCCAGCGTGCGCGGACCCATGAGGGCAAGCTGCAGGTGGAACTCGCACAGCTCGAGTACATGTCCACCCGCCTGGTGCGGGGTTGGACCCACCTTGAGCGTCAGAAGGGCGGTATCGGTCTGCGAGGCCCGGGGGAAACCCAGCTCGAGACTGACCGTCGCCTGTTGCGCGCCCGTATCAAGTCGATCCACAAGCGACTCGAGAAGGTGCACAAGCAGCGCGATCAGAACCGCCGTGCGCGTGCCGAGATCCCGAGTCTGTCGCTGGTCGGCTATACCAACGCCGGCAAGTCGACGCTGTTCAACGCGCTGACCACCTCCGAGGTGTACGCCGCCGATCAGCTGTTCGCGACGCTGGACCCGACGCTGCGTCGTCTGGAGCTCGAGGATGTCGGTCCGGCAGTCCTGGCCGATACCGTCGGCTTCATTCGTCATCTGCCGCACAAGCTGGTGGAAGCCTTCCAGGCGACCCTGCAGGAAGCGGCGGAAGCGGATCTGCTGGTACATGTCATCGACGCCGCAGACCCGGAGAATGACCGCAATACCGAGCAGGTCAATCACGTCCTGAGCGAGATCGATGCCGGTGATGTGCCGCGTCTGTTGGTCATGAACAAGATCGACCGACTCGACATGGCGCCGCGCATCGAGCGTGATGGCTTCGGTCGTCCGCTGGCGGTGTGGCTGTCGGCACGCGACGGCAAGGGGCTGGATCTTCTGATGCAGGCCTTCGCCGAGCTGCTGTCCGACAACGTCATCTCCATGCAGCTGACGCTGGGGCCTGCCAAGTCCCGTCTGCGGGCAGGTCTGCATGAGCTGGACGCGGTCAAGGACGAGCAATATGACGAGCAGGGCAATGCGCTGCTGGACATTCGTCTCGAGAAACGCGACTTTCTGCAGTTGTTGTCGCATCTTGGTGAATCGCCTGAAGATTATCTCGGCGGTGAACATGACGACCGCGAAGCCTGGCAGCGTGAGCTGTCCGCCGAACGCGCGGAAAAGCATCGCGTGTCGGTCACGCACAAGTCCTGATACCGTCTGGTAACGAGACTTGCGCCGGTGCGCTGCGCAGCAGTTCGATGAGAAGTGGCGCACGAGGCAGCAGCGCACCGTTGTCGCAAGGCAGTGGCAAGCACTACCCAGCATCCATCGCCGCGCATGAATGACGATGGATGCCCTCGCGCAGGGCCTGCCCTGCGCGTCAGAGCAGCGGGCATTCAGCAGGATTGGCTGGATGCCGTCCGACGGACGATGGCCGTCGGGCAGGGCCATGGCCTTCTCCCGCAAGGGACGCGTCGCCATGCCGTACGAGAGAATCGGTCGCCGGAGGCCATCAGGCTCAAGGCACGGAACCGGTCGCAGCTGGCAGGGCGGCGTCATCATAATGACGAGCGGAACATCGACTGAGTGGAGACGACGTATGGCTTGGAATGAGCCGGGTGGCGGCAACCAGCATGACCCGTGGAGCGGCGGTGGTCGCAACGGGGACAAGAAGGGGGGCGGGGGTAACGGCGGTGGCAATGGTGGACCGCCCGACCTCGACGAAGCGCTGAAGAAATTCCAGGACAAGCTCAACGGCATGCTCGGCAATGGCCGCAAGCGTCGTGGCGGTGCCGGTGGCAATGGCGGCAACGGTGGCAGCACCAATGCCTTCGCACTGCCGGGTATCATCGGTGTCATCCTGGTCGCCATCTGGGCGGCTTCCGGTTTCTATCTGGTCGATCAGTCAGAGCGTGGCGTCGTGCTGCGTTTCGGCAAGTACAACGACATCGTCGGTCCGGGCCTGCACTGGAATCCGCCGATCATCGACGATGTGCGTGAGGTCAACGTCACCAAGGTGCGTTCGCTCTCCCAGACCAAGTCGATGCTGACTCAGGACGAGAACATCGTCGAAGTCCAGATGTCCGTGCAGTATCAGGTGTCCAACCCGCGTGACTTCCTGCTCAACGTCCGTGCGCCCGAGATCAGTCTCGAGAACGCCATGGACTCTGCGCTGCGTCACGAAGTCGGCAGTGCCGACATGAACGACATCCTGACCTCCGGTCGTGAACTGCTGGCCAGCAACGTCAAGTCGCGCCTGCAGTCCTATCTGGACAACTACGGTGTCGGCCTGACGCTGCAGACCATCAACGTCGAGTCCACCTCTGCGCCGGCAGCGGTCCAGGATTCCTTCGATGACGTCATCAAGGCGCGTGAGGATCGTCAGCGCACGATCAACCAAGCACTGGCCTACGAGAACTCGATTCTCCCGGAAGCCCAGGGTCAGGCGCAGCGCATCATCGAGGAAGCCGAGGGTTACAAGGAGTCCGTGGTCGCGAAGTCCCAGGGTGAGGCCAACCGCTTCACGTCCCTGCTGACCGAGTACCAGAAGGCGCCGGAAATCATCCGCGAGCGCATGTATCTGGAAACCATGGGCGAAGTGCTCGGCAAGACCAACAAGGTGCTGGTGGATGTCGAGAACGGCAATTCCCTCATGTACCTGCCGTTGGACAAGCTGGCCAACAAGTCCAGTGCTGCCGCCGAAGACAGCAGTGGCATGAGTCGTAGTGAGCTGGACCGTGTGTCCCGACAGGCGAGTGATGCCCTGAGCCGCAGCCAGAGCACTGACAGCAGCAACAGCATCCGTCGGGAGGGTCGTTAATGATCAACAATCGCTCACTGATGGCCGTCGCCGGTCTGGCCGTAGTGGCCTGGCTTGGTAGCAACAGCCTCTACACGGTTGATGAGACCCAGCGCGCCATCAAGCTCAAGTTTGGTGAAGTGGTGGAAGACAACATCCAGCCCGGCCTGCACTTCAAGCTGCCGGTCTACAACACGATCCGTACCTTTGATACGCGCGTGTTGACGCTGGATGCCCAGGCAAGCCGTTATCTGACCCGCGAGAAGAAGGCCGTCATCGTCGACTCCTTCGTCAAGTGGAAGATCGTCGATCCGAAGCGCTACTACGAAGCGACCTCCGGCGACGAGCAGATGGCCGAGCGCCTGATCGCGCCGCGTGTCGACGAGAGTCTGCGTAACGAGTTCGGCAAGCTCGAGCTGGTGCAGATCATCTCCGAGCAGCGTGACGCGCTGATGAAGAAGCCCACCGAAGAGCTCGACGAGGTGATGCGCAAGGAACTGGGGGTGTCGATTCTCGATATCCGCGTCAAGCGTATCGACCTGCCGGACGAAGTCTCCCAGGCGGTCTACGAGCGCATGAAGACCGAGCGTCAGCGTGAGGCACGTGAGTATCGTGCCCAGGGTCAGGAACAGGCCGAGAAGATCCAGGCCAATGCCGATCGTCGCCGTTCCGTCCTGCTCGCGCAGGCCGAAGAACAGGCGCAGACCCTGCGCGGTGAGGGCGATGCCTCCGCCGCTGCCATCTATGCCGGTGCCTACGGGGCGGATACCGAGTTCTTCCGCTTCTACCGCTCACTGCAGGCCTATCGCGACAGCTTCAAGGGCGATGGCAACATGATGGTCATGCAGCCGGACAGCGAGTTCTTCCGCTTCTTCAAGGACCCGCAGGGTGGTAGCAACTAAGCAGCATCATCAAGCCCGAAGGCTCGCTTTCGGGGATGTTGTGCGCGGCCTCTGGCAGCATCAGAGGCCGCGCAGTGGATGAACGTCGCTCGAGAGGTTCGCGGGGTTCATCCCACAAGGATTCATGCTAGACTCCTGCAACCGGGCACCGCCCGGTTTTTTTGTGGCCGCTTTTCATGCACAGGCGCAAGGCCGACAGGAAAGCGTCGAGCAGGACCTTGCTTCACGGGTCTCGGTCGGCTGTTGTGAAATCCCCCGCAGGCGTCGCGTTTGTCACGCACGCCAGCCGAGTGAATTTCCTCGCGTCACGAGTCACCCCTTGTCATAAATCTCTCGCAGGATAGCGCAATGACCATCGCAGATCGCTGGCTCCTCCCGGATGGCATGGATGAGGTATTGCCCCCTCAGGCAACCCGTATGGAGGCGCTGCGCCGCGCGCTGCTCGACCTCTATCATCGCTTCGGCTATGACCTGGTGCTGCCGCCGCCCGTCGAATTTCTCGATTCGCTGCTGACCGGCACCGGTACCGAGCTTGATCTGCAGACCTTCAAGCTGACCGACCAGATGACCGGTCGCATGATGGGCGCCAGCGCCGACGTCACTCCGCAGGTGGCGCGCATGGATGCTCACTCCCTGCACCGCGAAGGCCCGGTACGTCTGTGCTACTGCGCCAACGTGCTGCGCACCAAGGCGGACAAGCACCAGGGCGGTCGCAGCCCGGTGCAGGTCGGTGCTGAGCTCTTCGGTCACGCCGGCCTCGAGGCCGACCACGAGATCCTGCACCTGGCACTGACCAGTCTCGAGCAGGCCGGTGCCGGTGAATTGCACCTGGCACTGGGCCATATCGGCATCTATCGTGCCTTGATCGCCGAAGCCGGCATGAATGACGAGCACGAGCGTGAGCTGTTCGCCGCCATCGAGCGTAAACAGTATTCCGCTCTCGATGCATTGATCGATCGCGTGGTGGGTGACAAGGTAGTGGCGGGCATGCTCAAGGCGCTGCCGCACCTGCACGGTGATGACGAGATTCTTGCCCAGGCGCGTACTGCCTTCGCCGGCGCACCGGCGGCAGTCGCCAGCGCTCTGGATCAGCTGACGGCGCTGAGCTGCGCGGTCCGCGAGCGTCATCCGCAGGTCACGCTCTATTTCGATCTCGCCGAACTGCGCGGTTACGAGTATCACACCGGCATGGTGTTCGCGGCCTACGTCCCGGGTTACGGTCAGGCGCTGGCCAAGGGTGGTCGCTACGACGATACTGGACGTGCCTTCGGTCGTGCGCGTCCTGCCACCGGCTTCTCGATGGACCTCAAGCAGCTGGCCTCGCTGGCCGTGCAGGCCCCGGCCTGTGACGGCATCTGGGCGCCGGCACTCAACGACAGCGCGCTGCGTGAGTGTGTCGATCAGCTGCGTGCCGCTGGCGAGCGTGTCATCGAAGCGCTGCCGGGCCAGACCACCGGCGCGGATGCACACCGTTGCAACCGTGAGCTGGTCAATGGCGACGGCGGCTGGCAGGTCGTCACACTCGATGCCTGAGCTTGTATGGCTGAGCCTGGATGCCTGAGCTTGAATGGTTGAGCTTCGGTGATCCGAGTGCGATGGCAGCGAGTGACAGATAGCAGAACAGCTGGGGCCACTGGGTCCCGAGGTGCAGCTGCCGACAGGGCAGCTGCACTTGTGAGTGGGTTTTCACCGACGGTTATTCACCGAAAGAGATAGGAACCATGGGCAAGAATGTAGTCGTGCTCGGCACCCAATGGGGTGATGAAGGCAAGGGCAAGGTCGTCGACCTGCTGACCGAATCCGCCAGCGCCGTCGTGCGTTTCCAGGGTGGCCACAACGCGGGTCACACCCTGGTGCTGGACGGCAAGAAGACCGTCCTCCACCTGATCCCGTCCGGCATCCTCCACCCGGGCAAGACCTGCGTCATCGGCAACGGTGTCGTGCTGTCTCCGGAAGCGCTGATCAAGGAAATCCGTGAGCTTGAAGCCAATGACGTGCCGGTGCGTGATCGCCTGCGTCTGTCGCCGGCCTGCCCGCTGATCCTGTCCTACCACGTGCGTCTGGACCAGGCGCGCGAGAAGGCCCGTGGCGTCGCCAAGATCGGTACTACCGGTCGCGGCATCGGCCCGGCCTACGAAGACAAGGTCGCGCGTCGTGGCCTGCGTCTGGGTGACATGCTCCACCGTGAGCGTTTCGCCTCCAAGCTGGGCGAAGTGCTGGATTACCACAACTTCGTGCTGCAGCACTATCACGGTGAAGCGCCGGTCGACTTCCAGCAGGTGCTGGACGAAGCCATGGAAATGGCCGAAGAGCTGCGTCCGATGGTCTGCGACACCGTGGATCTGGTCCACTCCGTGCGCAAGGCCAACGAGAACATCCTCTTCGAAGGTGCTCAGGGCTCACTGCTCGACATCGACCACGGTACCTACCCGTACGTCACCAGCTCCAACACCACTGCCGGCGGCACCGCCACCGGTTCCGGCGTCGGTCCGCTGTATCTCGACTACGTGCTGGGCATCACCAAGGCCTACACCACGCGTGTCGGCTCCGGTCCGTTCCCGACCGAGCTGTTCGATGAGTTCGGCCGTCACCTGGCCGAGCGTGGCCACGAATTCGGTGCCACCACCGGTCGTGCGCGTCGTTGTGGTTGGTTCGATGCCGTCGCTCTGCGTCACGCCGTGCAGATCAACTCGGTCAGCGGCATCTGCCTGACCAAGCTGGACGTGCTGGACGGTCTCGAGAACATCCGTGTCTGCATCGGCTATCGCAGCAAGGATGGCGACGTGCTGGACAACCCGGTGGACTCCGAAGGCTATGAAGCCATCGAACCGCTGTACCAGGACCTGCCGGGCTGGAGCGATTCCACCATCGGCGTGCGCGAAGTCGACAAGCTGCCGGCCAACGCCCGCGCTTACATCAGCTTCCTGGAAGAGCAGGTCGGCGTGCCGATCGACATCATCTCCACTGGCCCGGACCGCAACGAGACCATCGTGCTGCGCAACCCGTTCCACGGCTGATCATCACGCATGGCTTAGATGAGCCTTGCATGACGGCATGATGGCGTGACCAAGACACCCCGTCGGGATTCTCCCGGCGGGGTGTCTTGCGTTGTGGAGGGGTGCGCGTTGTAGAGATGACTTGTGTTGCAGGGAGGGCTTGCGTTGTAGAGAGGGTGGGGCTGCCGTCATCGCTCACCTGGCGCACACGGGATTGTTGTACAGGGCACCTGGTCCCTCGGGCAGGGCTGGTAGATATTTTAAATGGGAATGATTGTTATTTTTGTTGTGATCGGCGGCTATCTTGTCGGCAAACTGGTTGCCCAGGTCGCAATTCGACGTTTTCGGTGGGGTCCCCGCTTCACATCGTTCTGATACAGGACTAAAATGGTCCCCAATTAATCTTCCCGTGGTGGAGGCCAGCATGCTGAAGCTTTCCAAGATGACCGATTATGCCGCTGTCGTGATGGCGCGCATCGCCCGCGAGCCGGACTCGGCCCATGCGGCGATCGATCTGGCCGAAAGCGTGCAGCTGCCGCATCCCACCGTGAGCAAGACGCTCAAGGCGCTGGTGCGGGCAGGGCTGCTTGAGTCGCGGCGCGGTGCGCTGGGCGGTTATCGCCTGGCACGCCCGGCCAGCCAGATCACGGCCAGCGACATCATCAGCGCCATCGAAGGCCCGGTGGCCGTGACCGAGTGCAGCCACGCCGACGGCGATTGCGAGCTGGTCAACACCTGCGGGGTGGCCGACAACTGGCAGCGCGTCTCGTACGCCATCAGTGAGCTGCTGGGCAGCGTGACGCTGGCGCATCTGGCGTCATCCGCGCCACTGCGCATGCCGGTGCAACTGCCGATTCAGGCCATCAGTCTGTACGGGGATGACGAGCCGTCCCCCATGGCCACGGCAGCCAACGGCACTGGCAAACGCTAGAACCGGCAAACGCTGAATCCGTTGTCGCGCGACACACGTCGCCGTGGCAACACGAACATTCGAACTTCGCTGCGATTCGG